>JAIRRE010000166.1 GCA_031256125.1 Burkholderiaceae bacterium | reverse complement strand
GAATCGAAATGACCGCGCTGTCGAGCGGCAATATTGCCAACTGCCCGAACAAGGAGAGCAGGTCCTGCGTGCCCGGTTCCAGCGGATACTGATTTCCATTGTCGAGCCGGACTTCATTCGCGGCCCAGTCGAACATCGCCTTCTCGGTCTTGTCGTTGTTGCGGGTAATGCTGAACTCATCGGGGCGCAAACCGCCGGCAACGATACTTCCGGTCGAGACATTGATCAGCCGCGCTTCCTTGAACAAGCGAACGATGCCGACGGTTTCCATGCTGCTGCTCATGGAATAACGGCTGCCGTCATGGCGCAATTCCTGGACCGCGCGCCCGCCGACAATGCCGCCCTCTCCATAGGTAACGCGATAGGTAATGCGCGCATAGTGCGGCAGGGACGACGTCGGCTCGGCAAGCGCCGGCCAGGCTAGCGTCAGCGCCAGCACACTCAGAAAAAATTTTCCGTACTTCATGCTACCGGCGCGATCAGCGCCCCGCTTGCCGGTGTTTCGTCAGCCAACCGCACACAGCCGTCGATAAGGCGCAGGCGGCCTTCGAGAAACCAGCGCACGGCGAGCGGGTAGATCACATGCTCCTGAGCCAGCACGCGCGCCGCCAGCGTGGCGGCGGTATCGTCCGGCAGAACCGGCACTGCCGCCTGAATGACAATGGGGCCGCTGTCGAGAACGGAGGTGACGAAATGAACCGAAGCCCCGTGCAGCTTGACGCCTGCGGCAAGCGCCGCTTCATGAGTGCCGAGGCCGGGGAAACAAGGCAAAAGCGAAGGATGGATATTGAGTATGCGGCCCTGATAGCGGCGCACGAAATCTTCTCCCAATACGCGCATGAAGCCGGCCAGCACCACCAGATCAGGCGCATGACGGTCGATCTCGGCGGCCAGCGCCGCATCGAAGGCAGCGCGATCCGGAAAGGCTTTATGGTCGAGCGCAACCGTGACTATGCCGCGCGCCGCCGCATGAAGCAGACCGACCGCGTCGGGCCGATTGCTGATTACCGCGACGCACCGGCCGGGCAGGTCTGCCGCCAGAATCGCGTCCATGTTGCTGCCGCGGCCGGAAATCAGAATGACGTAACGCATGATGTCAAGGCGCCAGCCGCGCCCGCAGCCAGCCGGCGACGATGGGCAGGAGAGAAACGACGATGATGCCGAGCATGACAAGGGACAGATTGTTCTTCACCACCGGCAGATTGCCGAACCAATACCCGGCCAGGGTGAGCAGGAAAACCCAGCATACGGCGCCCGTCAGATCGAACAGGAAATAGCGCAGATAGGTCATCCGCGCCACACCGGCGACGAAAGGCGCGAAAGTGCGCACCAGCGGGATAAACCGCGCGAATATCATCATCATGCCGCCATGGCGTTCGTAAAAAGCATGGGCCTTATCGTAGGCCGCGCGGTTGAAAAAACGCGGCGCGCCGGCGCCCCAATGCAGCACTCTGAGGCCGAACCAGCGGCCAATCCAGTAATTGACGTTATCGCCCAACACTGCCGCCGAGAACAGCACCGCGATCAGCACCCCGATATCGATGCTCCCGCCGCCGACACTTTCGGCGGCCAGCGCACCGGCCACGAACAGCAGGGAATCGCCGGGCAGGACGGGCGTCACCACCAGACCGGTTTCGCAAAAGATGATGGCGAACAGGATGGCATAGACCCATATACCGTACTGGCCGACCAGCGCCGCCAGGTGCTGGTCGAGATGAAGGACGATGTCGAGAAATTGGCTGAAGATTTCCATAACCCACGTAGTTTACCCGAGCGCCCTATAATTCCCCGATGCCGCGTATTCATCCCCTGCCCGACCTGTTGATCAGCCAGATCGCCGCTGGCGAAGTCGTCGAACGTCCGGCCTCGGTCCTCAAGGAGCTGCTCGAAAACAGCCTGGATGCCGGAGCCGCCCGCATCGACGTGCAACTGGAGGAAGGCGGCGTCAAGCTGATCCGCGTCGCCGACGACGGCAGCGGCATCGAGCCTGACGATCTGCCGCTGGCCCTGGCCCGCCATGCCACCAGCAAAATCGCCACGCTCGATGACCTGGAACGGGTTGCCACCTACGGTTTTCGCGGCGAAGGGCTGGCCTCCATCGCCGCTGTCGCCCGCGTCGCCGTCACCAGCCGTACCCGCGCCCAGCCCCATGCGTGGCAAGTCGGCCATGATGGCGCGCCTCTGGCGCCGGCCGCGCTGGAGCGCGGCACCGTGGTCGAGGTGCGCGACCTCTACTTCAACACGCCGGCGCGGCGCAAGTTCCTCAAATCTGAGCACACCGAGTCCGCGCACTGCGAAGAAGTGCTGACGCGCATGGCGCTCGCCCGCCCCGATGTTGCCTTCAGTTTGACGCACAACCGCGTGCTGAAAAAACGGCTGGCCGCGACTGACCTCGACCGGCGCGTGCACGACCTGCTCGGAGAGGAGTTCCCGGCTCATGCCCGCCGGGTCGAAGCCGAAGCCGGGCCGCTCAAGCTCACGGGCCTTGCCGCCCTGCCGGCTTATGCGCGCGCTACGCGCGATGAACAGTATTTCTATGTCAATGGCCGCTTCGTGCGCGACAAACTGCTCGCCCACGCGGCGCGTGAAGCCTATGCCGACATCCTGCACAACGCACGCCACCCGGCCTATGTGCTGTTCCTGACGCTAGACCCCGCCGCAGTGGACGTCAATGTGCATCCGGCCAAGATCGAAGTGAGATTTCGCGATGCTCGCGGCGTGCATCAATTCGTTTTTCACGCGCTGACGCGCGCGCTCGCCCAACCCATGCAAACGGGTACGCAAGCGGCCGCGCCGGTAACTATCCCTACCGAGTTCTCTACCGGTTTCACGCGGCCGTTTCAGCAAACGCTCGCTGTCGAGGAACCGCGCTCCACCACCGCTGCCTATCTCGACTTCGCCGAACGGGCCTACAGCGAACCGGCACCGCCGGCCGCGTCACCCACCGCGCAGCCGCTCGGCTACGCCATTGCCCAACTGCACGGCCTCTATGTACTGGCGCAAAACGAAACCGGGCTGATCCTGGTCGACCAGCATGCCGCCCACGAGCGCATTCTCTACGAACGGCTGAAGCAGCAAATCGAGGCCGGTCCGCCGCCGACCCAGGCACTGCTGGTGCCCGCCGTGATCGAGGTCAGCGAAAAGGATATCGCCACCGCCGAGACTGAAGCGGAAGCGCTGACCGCGCTGGGTTTTGAAATATCGGTCGGCGGGCCGCGACAGCTCACTTTGCGCACCGTACCGGCGCTGCTGGCTAGCGGCGACATCGCCGCATTGTTACGCGCCCTGCTGGCGGAATTTTCCGAACAGCCGGCCAACCGCGTGGTCGAGACGCAGCGTAATGAACTGCTCGCCACGATGGCCTGTCACGGCGCCGTGCGCGGCAAACGGAATCTCACGCTGCCCGAGATGAACGCGCTGCTGCGCGAGATGGAAGCCACCGAGCGCGCCGACCAGTGCAATCACGGCCGGCCGACCTGGCGCCAGGTAAGTCTGGCCGAAATCGACGCGCTATTCATGCGCGGCAAATGAAACCGCTGCCACCGGCCATTCTGCTCATGGGTCCGACGGCCGGCGGCAAGACCGCGCTGGCCTTCGCGCTCGCCGATCGTTTTCCGGTCGACCTGGTCAGCGTCGACTCGGCGCAAGTGTTTCGCGACATGGACATCGGCACCGCCAAACCCA
>JAIRRE010000048.1 GCA_031256125.1 Burkholderiaceae bacterium | reverse complement strand
CGCGCGCAAGCGGTCAGCAGTTCGGCCAGCGGGTATTTGCGGTTGATCGGCACCAATTGATCGCGCAGCGCGTCGTCGGGCGCGTGCAACGACACCGCCAACGCCACCGGGCAGTCGCGCGCCAGGCGCTCGATCATCGGCACCACGCCGGAAGTGGAAACCGTCAGCCGCCGGCGCGACAAGCCATAGCCGTGGTCGTCGAGCATCGCGCGCAGCGCCGGAATAAGGGCAGCGTAGTTTTGCAGCGGCTCGCCCATGCCCATCATCACCACGTTGGAGATAACGCGCTCTTGCGTCCCAAACTGGCGGCGCAGAAAGTGCTCCGCGTGCCACAGTTGCGCCAGAATTTCGCCGGTTGTCAGATTGCGCGCAAAGCCCTGATGCCCTGTCGCGCAGAACCGGCAGCCGACCGCGCACCCGGCTTGCGATGACACGCACAGCGTACCGCGATCGTCTTCCGGGATAAACACCGCTTCGACCGCATTGCCCCCGCCCACGTCGAACAGCCATTTGACCGTGCCGTCGCGTGATGTGTGCTGCGTGATCGCCGGCAGCGCGCGCACTTGGGCGGCGCCTTCGAGTTTGCCGCGCAGCGACTTGGCCAGATCGGTCATCTGCCCGAAATCGCCCGCGCCGCGCTGATGGATCCAGCGGAACAACTGCGTGGCGCGGAATGGTTTTTCGTCCAGCCGCTGGCACCATGCCGCCAAACCCTCGCGATCGAAATCCAGCAGGTTGACCGGTACCACCATGATGGCGCGTTGCGAATCGCGCTGTTCAGCGCGAATGAATCGCCAGACCGGGAAAGAAGAAGGCCACTTCCACGGCGGCGGTTTCCGGCGCGTCCGAGCCGTGCACGGCGTTGGCGTCGATGCTATCGGCGAAGTCGGCGCGGATGGTGCCCTTGGCGGCCTTCTTCGGGTCGGTCGCGCCCATCAGTTCGCGGTTCTTGGCGATGGCGTCCGCGCCTTCGAGCGCCTGCACCATCACCGGGCCGGAAATCATGAAGTCCACCAGGTCCTTGAAAAAGGGCCGGTCTTTATGCACAGCGTAAAACTGCTCGGCCTCGCGGCGCGAGAGGTGAACCATTTTGGCAGCCACGATTTTCAAGCCGGCCGCCTCAAAGCGGCTGTAGATTTGACCAATGACATTCTTGGCAACGGCATCGGGCTTGATGATGGAGAGAGTGCGTTCAGTTGTCATGATTTGAAGAGGAGAAAAAGTAGATGGTAACAAAATGCAATAACCTCGACACCCGCCTTGCTGCGGAGACAGGCGGAACGGCGCGGCGCGAATACCCGCTTGCGCTGAAAACGCACGACAAAGCGAACTCGCCGTGGGTTATGCGCCCTCCCCGCTGACAGGTAAGGGAGCAAATTTTAACCAGCCGCTCTCTTGCGACCAGCCTTGCCGCCCGTCGTCCGGGGGGCGGATCGGGGGCTGGATCGAAGATCAGGTTTGGCGGCGGTTTTGGCAACGGTTCTGCCCACCGACCGCGCGGGCCGCTCTGCGCGGTTGGCGCGCCGTGCATCCGGCGCCGCAGCCCGGTCAGGCCCGTCGCCATATCGCCGCGCCGTGGCCGCCCGGCCTGATTCCGGTTTGGGCCTGGCCCGTTTCGGATTGTTCATGTCGGGACGCGGGCCGCCGCTTTTGCTCCGATCGCCCCGGCCCCGGCGCGCGGGCTTGCCGGCATCGGCAGGGGCGCGGCGGCGCAGTAGTTCCTCGGGCGCGCCGATGGCCTCGCCCAATGCGCGGATGGCGCGCGCGTCCAGTTCGATCCAGGCGCCGCGCTTCAAACCCTTGGGCAACGCAAACACGCCGTAGCGGATGCGGATCAAGCGACTGACGGCGTGGCCCGCCGCTTCGATCATGCGGCGCACTTCGCGGTTGCGCCCTTCGGCAATCGTGACGCGGTACCAGCGGTTGACGCCGCCTTCGCCGCTACTGCTGCTGTTGCCGCCCGGCCCGGTCTCATCGTCGATGCTGTTGAAGCGCGCGGGAGCGCCGCCGTCAATAGCCACGCCCGCCAGCAGCCGCTCTTTTTCTTCGTCGGTCAGCGCCCCCAGCACGCGCACCGCGTACTCGCGCTCCAGCCCGAAGCTGGGGTGCATCAGCCGGTTGGCCAAGTCGCCCGAATTGGTGACCAGCAACAACCCTTCGGTGTTGATGTCCAGCCGTCCAACCGACAACCACTTGCCGGTCGCCAGCGATGGCAGCCGTCCGAACACCGTCGGGCGGTTTTGCGGATCGTCGTGTGTCACCACCTCGCCCACCGGCTTGTGATAAGCCAGCACGCGCACCGGCGGCGGCACTGCGCTGGCGCGTACCGGCTTGCCATCCAGGCGCACCTTGTCGCCCGGCAGCAGCCGCTGGCCGACGTGCGCCAACTGGCCATTGACGGTCACGCGGCCTTCCTCAATGGCCTGCTCCATGTCCAGCCGCGACCCCAAGCCGGTTTGCGCGAGCGCCTTGTGCAGCTTGGGCTGGTCGATGGATACGGCGGTTTTTTTCCGGGGGGAATTCAATTCAGGCTTCATCGGTATCTCCGGGCTGAATGGGCGGTGGCGCGGCGTCATGCACCGCATTTTCCTTTGCCGCCAGCGTCTCGAACATCGAAGGCGTTTGCGCCCCCGGTTCTTCCAGCAGCGGCAACTGGTCGAGCGAAGCCAAACCCAGGTCGTCCAGAAACTGTCGCGTGGTCGCGTACAGCGCCGGACGGCCCACCGCTTCGCGGTGACCGATGGCCTCGATCCAGCCCCGGTCTTCAAGTTGCTTGATGATTTGTGTGTTGATGGTTACACCCCGAATATCCTCCATATCTCCGCGCGTCACCGGCTGGCGGTAGGCGATGATGGCCAACGTCTCCAGCGCGGCGCGGGAATATTTGGGCGGCTTTTCTGGGTGCAGGCGGTCGAGGTATGCGCGCATTTCGGGCCGGCTTTGAAAGCGCCAGCCGCTGGCCACGCACACCAGTTCCACGCCGCGCTGGCACCACTCGTCCTGCAAATCATCGAGCAGCGTGCGCAGCGCATCGGCATTCAACGCGCCGCCGAACAGGGTTTGCAAATCACGCACCGGCAACGGCTGCGGGGCGCAGATGAGCGCCGTTTCCAAAATGCGCCGGGCGTCGGTGGTATTCATTCAGGGATTGTAGAAAAGCCCAGCGCCGCTATCGCCGCCGTCAAATCCGCGGGCGGCGCAGACTCAAATGTCAGCGCCGCCTCCGTCGCCGGGTGCGTGAACGCCAGCCGCCGCGCGTGCAACGCCTGGCGCGTCAGCCCCGCCAATGGCGCACCGCCGTAGAGCGCATCACTCACCAGCGGATGGCCGATATACGCCATGTGCACGCGAATCTGGTGCGTGCGCCCGGTG
>JAIRRE010000294.1 GCA_031256125.1 Burkholderiaceae bacterium | reverse complement strand
CGCGACGCCCGCCTGGCGTCCCCTGCCACCCGTTCACCCGGTGCCAACAAGGAGAATTTCATCATCGAGCTGCAACTGGACCCTGGGCGCTACGGGCTGGTGCAGAGCACGGCGGGCGCGGCCCCAGATGCAATATCGGTTGCAGCGCCTGCAACGGCGGCGTCAGCCCCGGTCAGGAGCGCATCATGAACCTGAACCGCTCAACACTGCGTTCCGAACAGGTCTGGTTGCTGCTGGCCGCCTTGATCCTGATTGCGCTCATCGCCGGCCTGGCGACGTTCACGCTGGGCGTGCACGCAAAGGCTGCCCAGACGCTGGCCCAAATCGAACCGCGCTATGCCCGCATCAGCGGATTGCTAGAAAAACAGCAGCAAATACAACAAGCCAGCAAGGCATTGGAGACCAGCCTGGCGCGGTATGTGTATCCGTCGGACGGCGACGCCAGCCAGATCGGCAACCAGGTTCTGCAAAAGGTGCGCGACCTGGCGTCGGCAGCGGGATTGCGCGTGACCAGCAGCCAGAGCCAGCCCGCAAAGGAGGACAACAACCATCCGGGGCTGGATCGCATCGCCATCGACCTGCGCATCGAAGGCGACTGGAATGCGCTGCAAGGATTGCTGTCTGACCTGACGCGCCAGACGCCTGCAATTTACCAGAACACGTTGCAACTGACCTCCCAGGGCAGTGGCTGGGCCGTGAACCCGAAAGCCCCCTTGACCGTCAGCGGTCAATTCGATTTGTATGTACTCCAGGCACATCCCACGAATACCGCCACGTCGGCGCAACTCGGCGCGGCGCAAGGCGGAACATCGGGAACCTTTTCGGGCACGAAGCAAGGAGCAGGGCTTTGAAAAACGCCAGTCTCACCTCGGCCCTGATTGTCCTGGATGCGGTGCTGGTCGTCCTGCTGGCGGCGCTGTGGTTCGCGCCCGGCCCGCTGGCGCACTGGCGCAACTGGCAAGCGCCGACGCCGCAAGCGCCCAATCTCGATAACGCGCGTACCGCCGAACTCGCGCCCAATCCGGCCGTGGGACGCGATTACCCAGCGATTGTGGAACGGCCGCTGTTCATCGTCGACCGCAAACCCCGCGCCACCGCCAGCGATGCCGCCGCTGCCGCGCCGCCGCTCGACAGCCTCGATCATGCCAAGCTCTACGGCGTGGTCGATGGCCGCCCGGCAGCGCAGGGCGTGCTGTTGGAACAGGATAGCCAACCCCGTTTCGTGCGGCGTGGCGAAAAAGTTGGCGACTGGACGCTGCAAGCCATCGACGGGCGCGACGCCATCTTCGCCAATGACAGCGGCAAGCGCCGCACCGTAACGCTGCCCGACAGTCTCAGCAACGGTGTGGCGGCGCAAGCCAGCACGAGTGCCGCCAGCGCGCCCGCGCATGCTGCCGTGTTTACGCCTGTATCGGCCAATACGCCGGTGGCGCCTATACCGCTTGCGGCGACGCGCCCCACGCCGCCGCAAGCGCTGCAACCTCGTCCGGCCATGCCCGCGCCGCCTCCCGGTAACGCGCCGCTGGCCAGCTTTGGCGGTGGCGTGTCAGCTAGGCCACCGTCGGTGCACGCTCCTTCTTCCTCCTCCACGCCCGCTCACACTGCCGGACCACAACACGCGCCCGGTGTTTGAGCGCCGGTTTTGAGAACTCTATCGACCCTGCCCGAATCGAAACCCATCCATGACGACAACCCCTATCCTTTCCTCCCGGATGATCTTGCTCGCCGGCGTACTGTCTGCTGCGGCGCTGGCGCTGTTCGGGGCGGGCTGCGCGCAAACTACTAGTCCAGCGCAGACGTTATCCATGAGTCTATTGCCGCCGCCGCCCGCAGCTTCCGCGTCTGCGGCAGCCGCTGCACCGGCGAAACCCGCGTCCGATGCCGTGAATAACGACTCGCCCCGACGCAAGATCATCATCATCAGGGGTAACGATCGCACAGTGGCGCGCCAATCCAGCGCCGAAATGCGCGCTCCGCGCGGCGAGGTGGCGGGCTTCAAGTTCGACAACGCGCCGGTGGGCGACGTGGTGCAGATCATGCTGCGCGACCTACTCAAGGTCGATTACGTGGTGCACCCGCCGCTGCAAGGCACGGTAACGCTGGTCACGCGCCAACCGATTTCGGCCGACCGCGCGCTGCTGCTGCTGGAGACGGCCTTACAGGCCAACGGTATCGTGATGGCGCGCGATAGCCGCGGCGTCTATCACGTCGGCACCCCCGACGCGCTGCACGGCATCATTGCCGCGCCCGCCATTGCCGAGCCGGGTAAACCGCTACCGCCGGGCTATGGCGCAGTGGTCATCCCGCTGCGCTATCTGGGTGCTAACGAAATGGCCAATATCCTCAAGCCGATCGTTTCGCAGGATGCCATCCTGCGCGTGGACAGCGTGCGCAACCTGCTGGTGATGCGCGGCACGCGCGCCGAGGCCGAGGGCTGGCTCGACCTGGTGGCCACCTTCGACGTCGATTTGCTTAAAGGCATGTCGGTCGGGGTATTCCCGCTCAAATACAGCAGCGTCGATGACGTCACTGCCGCGCTGGAGATGCTCTCGGGGGCTGCGATCAACGAAGCGGCCAACAATGGCACATCATCGACCAGAACGCGCGTGCCGCAACCAGCCGCCCGTATGCCTGCGGTCCCTGGCCTAGCCCAGGCCGCCCAGCAAGCGGCGCAGGCTGCGGGGCTGGGCGAAAACAACCCGCTGTTCGGTGCGATCCGCGTCATGCCCATGGAACGCCTCAACGCCATCATGGTGGTAACGCCGCGCGCGGCGTATCTGGATGAAATGGGTTACTGGATCGAGCAGTTCGACCGCCCCAACATGAACAGCAACGAACCGCAATTGTTCGTCTATAAAGTCAAGAATGGCTCGGCCGATCACCTGGCTGAACTGCTCAACGGCATCTACGGCAATGGCGTGCTTACCCAGCAAAATGGCGGCCGTACTGGAGTCGCGCCGGGGATGAACACCATCTCAGGCATGAACGGCAACGTCAACAACGGCTTGAACTCGGGCTTCAACGGCGGCGGGTTCAATAACGGCATGATGGGTGGCGGGTTCAATAACGGCATGATGGGCGGCGGGTTCAATAACGGCATGATGGGCGGCGGGTTCAATAACGGCATGATGGGCGGCGGAATGCTCCAGAACGGCAACAACAACCAGGGTCCCGGCGTCACCACCACCATGCTGGGCGATACGGTGCGCGTGATGGCCGACCACATCAACAACACGCTATTGATCCATGCCACGCCTGCCGAATACGCGCGCATCGAAGCAAGCCTCAAACGCCTGGATGTGCAGCGCGCGCAGGTACTGATCGAAGCGAGCATTGTCGAAGTGACGCTCAACAACGATCTGCAATACGGGTTGGAATGGGCGTTCAATAACAACCACATCAGCATCAACGGCAACGGATACACAGGGGCAGGATCGATCAACAGTAACGGCCCCCTCACCAGCATTCCCTCCGGCGGTTCCTCCGGTGGTTTTACCTGGACACTGGGTCCGTCGGGCGTGAATGCCACGCTCAATATGCTAGCCGACAAATCGTTGATCAAGGTGATTTCCAGCCCGTCGCTGCTGGTGCTGGATAACCAGACCGCCGCCATCCAGGTGGGCAATCAAGAGCCGGTAAGCTCTGGTCAGATTGCCAGCACCACCAGTGATTTCACCACCTCCTCCATTCAATACATGAACACCGGCGTCATGCTGGGCGTAACGCCATCGGTCACCGCCGGCGACCTGGTGACGATGAATATCAGTCAGACCGTCACTGATCTTGCGACGACTTCCGCAACGCCGGGGTATCCGGCTTTCATGCAGCGGCAGGTCAATACCGCGGTGGCAGTGCGTTCCGGCGAGACCGTCGTGCTGGGCGGGTTGATAAAGGATTCTTCCAGTAGCGGGATTTCGGGTGTTCCCTTCTTGTCGAGCATCCCGATCATCGGGGCGCTGTTCGGCACTCACAGCAACACCAGGCAGCGCACTGAGTTGCTGGTCATCATTACCCCGCGGGTGTTGCGTTCGGACGAAGATGCCCGCGCCGTCAGCCGCGAAATGCGCGACCGCATGCACGGCCTGACCGCCGGCGATTTGCCCGTCATTCACGCAGCCGGCCCGGTCGTGCCCTGATCCGGTGTACTTCAACCCATCCTGAAAGGACTCATCCGATGAAGCCCCTGACCTCCCTCTTCACCCGCCGCGCGGCCGTCCGCGTCACCGCCGGCGCTCTGATTGCCGCCACGCTGGTTGCCGCCGGCTGCGCGGCATTGAAACCCGAAACACCCGAGGAAACCGTCGCCCGCCGCGCCCAGGAACGCTGGCAAGCCCTCATCAAACGCGACTTCCCCAAGGCTTATACCTACAACCAGCCGGGTTACCGCGCCATCGTCAGCGCGGACGATTACGCCAAGCGGTTTGGCAACGGCGGCAAATGGATAGCGATGGATGTTTTCAGCACCACCTGCGAGCCGGAACGTTGTACCGTCAAGATACGCCTGACCACGCAAACCTTGGCGCCCGGCTCTCCGGGCAAGACCCTGGAAGTGCAGGGTTTCTCCGACGAGACATGGATCAAGGACGACGGGCAGTGGTGGTTTTACCAGGCGTACTGATGCCCGGTTGAACGCCGGGCGCGTAAAAAAACAGATCGCGGGCCGCGCTCAAACGCCCTCAACTCTGCGGCCCGTCACCACCCCAGCCCAACCCTGAGCGGCAAATACACCAGCAATCCCAGTCCGATTGCCACCGGCATCACCAGCGCGTCGCGCCGCCGCCAAAAGCAATACAGCGCCGCGCAGACCACGCTTTCAAAGCGCGCATTGCGCCACAGCGGGGCCAAGTGGCCGGCGGTCATCAGGATATCGGGTGCAATCACCGCCGCCAATGCGGCGATGGGCGCGTAATACAGGCCACGCCGCGCCCAGCCGGGTAGCGGCCATTCGCGCCGGCTGATGAAGAAAAAGCACCGCACCCATACGGTGATTGCCGTCAGACCAGCGATGACGATCAGCGTCCAGACGTCGGTGCCCGCGCGCAGCTCAGGCATGGCGATCCTCCCTGGGTTCCAGCATCAAACACAGCGCCACCGACACCGCGACCGCCGCGACAATGCTCAGCTTCCACGGTAAATTGGCCGCCAATAGCGCCGTCGCGCCCGCCAGCAGCGCCGACAGCCCGCGCAGCTTGCCCGTCACCAGCGAGCAGGTCAACACCAGCAGAGCCAGCGTACCGGCAAATTCCAACCCCCAGCGCGCCGGCAAGGCGTGGCCCGCAAACACGCCGGTCAGCCCCGACACCTGCCAAAACAAC
>JAIRRE010000231.1 GCA_031256125.1 Burkholderiaceae bacterium | reverse complement strand
GTCCGGCGCAAGACGCGGGCATAGGGACCGATTTCCATGCCACGCGCGCCGGACACATCAGCATTACGCCGCTCAAAGCCGACCTGACCGACCGCGACGCGCTGGCGTACTGGGCGCAGGGTTGTGCGGCTTTGCTGGCTGGATGCGGGGAATAATCGGATCATGGTTTCCGCGCCACCACCACCATCGAACGCGCCCAAGCCGCCGGGCAAGCGGGTTGAGCGCCCGGCTTTCCCGGCGCGGCTGGATACGGGTGCGCCCGCGAGCGCTGGCAAGGCGCCGGTGCCGCGTTCCAGACCTTCCACACGTTCCGCCGCGGTGCCGACAGCGGTGGCATCTACGCTGATGGCCGCGGGAATTGCGCGCGACCCTATTCCGGCGCGCGCGCGCATGGTGCGTCAGCTTGCCGCCGAGGGTATTACCGACCCGCGCGTATTGCGCGCCATGAGCGCGGTGGAGCGCCATCGCTTCGTGGAAACAGGTCTGGCTCCGCAAGCCTACGAGGACACGGCCCTGCCCATCGGGTTGGGACAAACGATTTCCAAACCCAGTGTGGTCGCGCGGATGCTGGAACTGCTGGTGCAAGGCGGTGTGCAGGGCGCCGATGGGCGACTGGGACGTGTGCTCGATATTGGAACCGGTAGCGGCTATCAAGCGGTGGTACTTTCACATTTGGCCGCCGAGGTTTATAGTATCGAGCGATTGCGCGATCTACACGAGAAAGCGCGTGTAAACTTGCGTCCGCTGCGCATTCCCAATATTCATCTGATTCTGGGTGATGGTATGGTCGGTTTCGCCAAGGGCGAGCCGTATGCGGGTATTGTTGCGGCGGCCGGGGGTGATGCGCTGCCGTCGGCGTGGATCGACCAATTAGCCGAAGGCGGGCGTATTGTTGCGCCCATTGTTGCCAGTGGCGCAGCGCAATTGCTGATGGTGGTTGACAAAACGCGCGCCGGAATCGTGCAAACAGTGCTCGAACCGGTCAAGTTTGTCCCTCTAAAATCAGGAATTGCCTGAGCCTTTTTGAATAAGGAAACCGTTGTAATGCTGCTGTGTCGCCGATTTCGCCACGCAACGCTATCGCTGGGGCTGCTGCCGGGCGCGGTGTTGGTCGTAGCCGCACTGCTGGCCGGGTGCGGTTCCAATCCCAACCGCCCGCCGGTGCAGGACTTGGCTGCCGCGCTACCAGCATCACCACCACCGCCGCCGCCGCCAAGTGCGGGAAACCCTGAAAGCGCGGGCATACCTGCTTACCACACCGTCAAACCTGGCGAAACGGTGCGGCGCATCGCAGTGGCCAACGGGCAGGACTGGCGCAACATCGTGCGCTGGAACAAGCTGCACGACCCCAACAAGATCGAAGTCGGCCAAGTGTTGCGCGTCGTCCCGCCGGGCAGCACGGGGCCAATAGCCGCCGTCATTCCGTCAGCCGGCGGCGCCACCTCGGTAGCCGTTGCCACGCAAATTGAACCATGCGTCGCCGGTAGCCCCGACGCGTCACAACCTTTGGCTTTGGCTGGCGGCGGCGCGGACAATATGGGCTTTATCTGGCCCACCAAGGGAGCCGTGTTGACAGGGTTTGACGACGACAAGAACAAAGGTATCGACATAAGCGGCAAAACCGGCGACCCGGTTTATGCCGCTGCCGACGGGCGCGTGGTGTACGCCGGGTCGGGCTTGGCTGGTTACGGCAATCTGGTCATCCTTAAGCACAACAACACCTATCTGACCGCCTACGCGCACAACCGGTCCGTTCTGGTCAAGGAAGACCAGAATGTCAGAAAAGGTCAGAAGATTGCCGAAATGGGTTCCTCCGACGCCGACCGGGTAATGCTGCACTTTGAAATCCGGCGATCGGGCAAGCCCGTCAATCCGATACAGTATTTGCCCGCGCGCTGAGTAACCGGCGGCGAGAAAGCCGGTGTGACGCGCTGGCGCGTTGATACGGTCAATGCGATAGCGCGCGCCTGAGCCAAGGCCAACACCAAGGGCAAAGTGTTTGCGCCGACGGCCAAGGCCGGGGTGTGATGCGCGCCATTACCAATGTTCTCTAGGTGTTAACTCAGCGCTTTCACTACCGCATCTCCCATTTCCCGCGTACCAACTTTGGTGGTTCCCGCACTGTAAATATCGGGGGTACGCAGACCCTGGGCCAGTACTTTTTTGACGGCATTTTCGATACGTTCGGCGGCTTCTTGCTGGCCACAGGAAAAGCGCAGCATCATGGCGGCTGACAAAATGGTCGCCAGCGGGTTGGCGATGCCTTGTCCGGCAATATCGGGCGCGCTGCCGTGGCTGGGTTCGTAGAGACCCTGTTTTTTGTCGTTGAGGCTGGCCGAGGGCAACATGCCAATGGAGCCGGTGAGCATCGAGGCTTCGTCCGAAAGAATATCTCCAAACATATTGCCCGTAACCACCACATCGAGGTTTTTGGGCGCTTTGACCAGCTGCATGGCGGCATTATCGACGTACATATGATCGAGCTGCACGTCAGGATAATTCTTGTGGGTTTCGATCACCACGTCGCGCCAGAATTGCGAGGTTTCCAGCACATTGG
>JAIRRE010000120.1 GCA_031256125.1 Burkholderiaceae bacterium | reverse complement strand
CGTTTACCGTGGTGATCTGCCCGGTCGGCATGGACCGCAGCGCAGCGGTCAAGGACGCCGCCGAGGCGCTCTACGCCGACTTACTGGCCGCCGGAGTGGACGTGATCCTGGACGACCGCGGCGAACGCCCCGGCGCGATGTTCGCCGACTGGGAACTGATCGGCGTGCCGCACCGCGTCACTATTGGCGATAAGGGGCTCAAGGACGGCGTGGCCGAATACCAGCACCGGCGCGACGAGGCCGCCACCCGCGTGCCGGTAGGCGAAATCGCGGCGTTCGTCAAAGCCAAGCTAGCTGCGGTTTGAGCGCCCGCCGATGACCACACGCCGCGCGCTGCTGATAGGCGCCGCGTCGGTTGCGGCGGGGGGCTTGGGATTGACGGGCTTTCCACGCCCAGCTTGGGCGGGCGCGCAAATCGAGGAGCCGCTGGCCGACGCGGTGCGCACGGCGCTGTCTGCGGCTATCGCCAACGACGCGCCGCCGGTGCCAGTGTTTTCCAACACCGCCGCGCGCATCGCCTATCTGCGCTGGCTTTCGGTCATGAGCGACCGGCTCTACAAGCGCATAAAGAATTTCACCTCGCGCATCGAATTTCTGCAAACAGTCTGGTACGAAAGCCACCGCGCGGGTTTGCAAACCTCGCTGGTGCTGGGCCTGATCCAGGTGGAAAGCAACTTTCGCAAGTTCGTTGTCTCACGCGCCGGGGCGCTGGGCTACATGCAGGTCATGCCGTTCTGGACGCGCCAGATCGGCAACGGCGACCCGACCACGCTGTTCCACATGCAGGCCAACCTGCGCTTTGGCTGCGTCATCCTGCGCTACTACCTGGACCGGGAGCGCGGTAACCTGTTCATGGCGCTGGGCCGCTACAACGGTTCGCGCGGTCAGGCGCAATACCCCAACGCCGTGCTGGGCGCACAAAAACGCTGGCTGTATGCGCCGGATTTGAATTTGTGAGGGGAAACTACCGATGCTCCTCACGCCGCCACGCCAGCGCGGCGCTTGGGCGTGGGTTTGGACGCCGGATCTGACGCCGTTTCATCCTGCCCGGAAGATTGGATGGCCACGCGCCGGGATTGCAACATGGCCTCGCGCAGCGCCGCATTCATGCGCGTTTGCCAGCCCTTGCCCTGACTCCTGAGCCAGACCAGCACGTCCGCGTCGATTCGGACTGAAGTCTGCGTCTTGGCTGGGCGGTAAAACGGATTGGGCACCGCACGCGCCCAAAATTCCTCGGTCAACGGAGGAATGTCGCTGTAGTCGATCTCGCTGTCGGGCCGCATGGTCAGCGCACGCAACTCGACGCGGCGTTCCTGGGTGATGGGCGGAATTTCGCCCTGTTTGTATCTAACGATGCTCATAACGCCTTCGCTCTTTACGATCTACACGGCGAGCGCTGATGATCCGTATCACTTCAACGGCCTGACCATCGTCCGCCTCCTCAAAACGCACAGTGTGCGCAACCAACAGCAGCAACAGACTTTCGCACGTCATTCCTATGGTCTGCCATCGCTGTTCGCCGCCTTCGACGCGATCTTGCTCAATCAGTGCGAACGGATCATCGAAAACCTCCGCCGCTTCATCGAACCGAATGCCGTGCTTGCGAAAGTTGAGTTCCGCCTTGTGATCGTCCCACTCGAAATACCGGCTCATGCGCCATCATATCGCGTTTATGTATTACATTTTTGTGTTGTAACGTTGCCTGTTCCGGCGGGCTTCCTGGACTCAATGCTCTTTGGGAGACGCGCACGCCGGATCGCATTCCGCCTCCCCCAACCCCGCCAGCACCGTTCCGGCGTGTGCGCCGCAGGCGCGGCACCAATCGGCGAAGAACAGCAGATCCACATAGGCATCGCCCCGCTCGATCTTGGAGACGAACGACTGCCCCACGCCCAGCCGCTTCGCTAATTGCACTTGCGACAACTTCGCCTGTTTGCGCAGCCGCTCCAACTCCGTCTGCAAAGCACGGTAGCGCGGATGGTGAATGGACAACAAAGCCACACCATGATGCTGTAGTCGAGTCTGGAATAGTCCACTTCAGACTATTCATGATACAATTATTAACGATTCACATCTTTATGTATCTGTTTGTAAAGTTAAGGCTTTGCGAACTTATCAATAGACTCCCATGAAGAACTTCGGCAAAGCTGCCACGCTCGCCGCGCTGGTCTGCGCCTTGAGCCTGCCCTTGACCGGCTGCGGCGGTGGCAGCGACAACGGTAGCAGTGACAACGGTAACAACAACGGTAACAACAACAGTGGCGGCGGCGCTCCGCCGACCGTCGCGGGTGCGGCCCAAGGCGTTTGGCAAGGCACCGACACCAATGGCTACCAACTTACCCTGGTCATACTGGACAGTGGTGCGACCTACGGCACCTTCGCCAGCGGCGGCGCCACCAGCATGGTGTTTGGCAACACGGCGGTATCGGGTAACACGTTATCCGGCTCCATGACCAAATACACTTTTTGGGATGCCGCACGCGCCACGATGGCCTATTCCGGCAGTGTGACACCCCAAAACACCCTCAGCATTGTCATGAACAACAATGGCAATGACGTTTTTACGGGGCACTACTTGAATGGCTACGGGCAACCCGCTTCACCAGCGGGCACCTACACCGGTGCCGCCGTCATTGGTGCAACCTTTCTTTCGCCCAGTAACAACCCCAATGCGGTCGTGACGATTACGAATACCGGCAGCGTCAGCATATCGCTGGCTGGTTATGTCACGTGCCCAGCTTACGGCATGGTAGCGCCCCACCACAACACGGGGATATTCGATTTCAGCGCAATCTTTACTGGCAGCGGCTGCCCGGCGCAGATGCTGGGCGGCCCCATAACAGGTGTGGCGTATCTCACCGCGAACAACGGAATACAGATTAATGCCACTGCGTCTGGCGGCGGTATATTTTGGTTGCCGGGTAGTAAACAACAGTAATTGTTATTTTTAAATTTTCTCTTTTCTAGGTAGAGCTTTCATCATGAATAAATTATTTTTTATCGCACCATCCATCGCGCTGCTGGCAGGCTGTACTGCGATTCAGGTCAGTCCAGTGAGTTCATCGGTCAAGATGCATAACGTTTGCATACAAGAAAACCCGAAAGTGCAGGTGGCTGACTTGATCCAGGTGCTGGAAGCGGGATTTGCACGGCACGGCATTGGCACGCAGGTATTTAAGGGCCAAGAACCCGCAAACTGCGAGTTCACGCTGAATTATGTGGCGTTCCGGGCATGGGATATGGTGCCTTATATGCGGGATGCCAATTTTATTATTAAGCAAAATGATAAGGTTATTGCTACGGCAGATTACCATCTGAAGGCTGGGGGCGGTTTGGCGCTAACAAAATATGCAAGCACTAAGGACAAGCTCGATCCGGTCATTGACCAATTGCTGGCGTCCGTGTCCAATCCATCGGATAACGGCCCGCTACGTGGAACCCAAAGCGCTGCCGCGCCAGCAACCCCGGCAGCCCCTGTTGCTCCAGCCTACGCACCCGCTATGCCCACGTCTGTGCCTTCCGTGACGCCGGCAGCGCCTGCGCCGAAAGCGGCGGTTTTCACCAACATGGTGCTCTCCGCCCAAAAACTCTCAACCCAAATGGGTTGCGGCGATGTCCGCTCCACCGGCGGAACGACTTTTCAAGCGCGGTGTTCTGCCGATTACGCAGCCATCATTGACTGCGCGGGCGGCACTTGCCGTTTGGCGCGTGGGGCTAAAAACTGATTTGATGCCAATCATTTAAAATGAAATATATTCATGAATCCATGAGGCGGCTTGCTTATTGTAGTAGATAAAATATATATAAATTGGTTGCGCTAATTTCATTGGCTTTCGTTTTTAGCCTGGGGTTGACTGGCTGTGGAAATTTCCCGTTGGGTGAGGTTTTGCCGACGCACGGACAAAACAGTGACCGGATGCAATTAGATATACTGTATTGCAAGGATTGGGCGCACACTGAAGCTAATTCGGTTGCGGATCAAAAGCGTTATCCATCGTCGCCTCCACCATAGTTCTCGCACCGATTGCATATCGGGAAGATATGCTTTCTCAGCGTCGCGCTTATGCGCGATGCATGCGAGCGAGGGGCTATATTTATATTCCACCTGAACAATAACACCGGTATCAACTATATCATCCAGTGTGAGATGGGTTTCGCTTTGCTCTACCCATCCTACGTTTGTTAATTACCTGATGAAGTTATTATGAGACGAATTTATAAATTGATTTTATTGATTATTTCGGTCAGTGTGCTCAGCCTTGGGCTGGTCAACTGTGGCGGTGGCGGGCCTGACCATGTGATGGATATTTCCAGCGGCACTTGTTACTATGATGGGAAACGATGTTCCCAGAATAATAAATGCACCGCCACGGGAAGCAATGCTTATTCATGTGGCAGTTGTAAATTTTATCAAACCAGCTCGTCCACTGTAACTGCATATTGTGGTACAGATACTCTGCTTATAAATTAATTATAAATGCTTTACCCATGATGGAGAACATCACACCGGTGGATAAGAACGGGGGAAAATAGCGGCATCATCCGGCCATCGCGCGCATGGCGCTTCCGCGCTTCTTTCCCCGACGCGCCACAATCGCCCGATGCCAACCTTCCTCACACTCACCCGCCCCGACGACTGGCATTTGCATTTGCGCGATGGCGCGGCGATGGCCGACGTGCTGGCGCACAGCGCCGCGCGTTTTGGCCGCGCCATCGTCATGCCCAATTTGAAGCCGCCTGTTACCACCACGGCGCAGGCGCTGGCCTACCGCGACCGCATCCTGGCCGCGCTGCCGCCCGGCGCGCAGTTTCAGCCGCTGATGACGCTGTACCTGACCGACCGCACGCCGCCCGATGAGATAGCACGGGCCAAGGATGCGGGCATCGCCGCCGTCAAGCTCTACCCCGCCGGTGCGACCACCAACAGCGACGCGGGCGTAACCGGCATTCGCAACACCTACCCGACGCTTGAAGCGATGCAGCGCGCGGGTCTGCCGTTGCTGGTGCATGGCGAAGTAACCGATCCGGCGGTCGATCTGTTCGACCGCGAAGCGGTGTTTATCGACCGCGTGTTGATGCCGTTGCGGCGCGACTTCCCGGCGCTGAAAATCGTCTTTGAACACATTACCACGCGCGAAGCCGCGCAGTACGTGGCGCAGGCTGATGCGCACACCGCCGCCACCATTACCGCGCATCACCTGCTGCACAACCGCAACGCGATCTTTCAAGGCGGCATCCGGCCCCATTACTACTGCCTGCCGGTCCTTAAGCGCGAGGCGCACCGGCTGGCACTGGTGCAGGCCGCGACCAGCGGCAACCCCAAATTCTTCCTCGGTACCGACAGCGCGCCGCATCCCGTGCATCTGAAAGAAGCGGCCTGCGGCTGCGCGGGCTGCTACACCGCGCACGCGGCCATCGAACTGTATGCGCAGGCGTTCGAGAGCGCGGGCGCGCTGGACAAACTGGAAGCCTTCGCCAGCTTCCACGGCGCCGATTTCTACGGCCTGCCGCGCAACACCGGCACCATCACCCTGGAGCGCCAAGCGTGGACGGTACCGCAGCGTTATGCCTTTGGCGATGCGCAAGTCACCCCGTTGGGCGCTGGAGAAATACTGGCTTGGCGGCTGGCTTGACGGTTTTATCTGTTCGAGAGGCGCAACAGATCACGAAGCGCCGCACCCATTGCGGGTGACATTAGCGTAGCCCCAGCAGCGTTTGCAGATGCGCGCTGCTGCTGGTGTATTGCAGCGGCGGTTCAGCGCGACCGGGGAAAAGCGTGGGCAGCGCGCCCCAAGCGGCCAGCGCGGCTTCGTGGAAGCCGCAGACCAGCAGCTTTTTTTTGCCGGGGTAGGTGTTGATGTCGCCCACCGCGAAGATACCCGGCGCGCTGGTGGCAAAACGTTCGGTATCGACGGCCAGTTGCTTGCGCTCCAGCGCCAGATTCCAGTCGGCGATGGGGCCGAGCTGGGGCGCGAGACCCTGCAACACGATCAACGCATCGAGCGCGACGCGCTGCTGTGCGCCTTGGTGATCGGCGATGTGCAGCGCCACAAGACGTTCGCCCTCGGCCTCGAAGTCTGTGGGCTGCCCGGCGATGAATTGCGCGCGGCCTTCGGTTCGCAGCGCGTGCCAGCGCGCGATGGCGGTGCTATCGGCCTGAAAGGCATCGCGCCGGTGCGTTAGCGTGACGGTATGGCGGCCCGACTCGGCCAGCGCAATGGCGCAGGCCAGAGCCGCTTCGCCGCCACCGACAATCAACGCGCGGCCCGCCGGCAGATCGGCGGCATCGGGCGGGCGGTAGAAAAGCTGCCGTCCTTCCCACGCCTGGATGCCCGATAGTTTGAGCCGCCTGGGTGCGAACGCGCCGGTTCCGGCGGCGATGAACAGCGCGCGCGCGCGCAGCGTTACACCGCCAAGCGCATGAACGGCGCGCGTCGCCACCTGCCAGCGGCCATCGGGCAGGCGGCGCAGCGTTTGCGCTTCTTGCCCGAAGTGAAACACCGGCTCGAATGGCGCGATCTGCGCCAGCAGCGCATCGGTAAGTTGCTGCCCGGTGCAGGCGGCAATACCGGGCAGGTCGTAAATCGGTTTATCGGGATACAACTGGGCGGGCTGCCCGCCGGCGCGTGGCAGGGAATCAATGACATGCGCGCGCGCCTCCAGCAGGCCAAGCTGAAAGACTTGATACAGCCCCACCGGCCCGGCACCAATCACCACCGCGTCGGTGTCGATAGCGGCGGCCAGCGCATCACTCATGGTGCGGCAGAGCAAACAAAGCGACCGCGCGTGAACCGCCGCCTGAGCGGGCGGGACGCTTGCCGGTCAGCGCTCCAGTTGATCGAGCTTGCCGGGCTTGTCTTTCCAGGCATCGGCATCGGCCAGCGCGGGTTTGCTCTTGGTAATGGGCTTCCAGGTTGTCAGGCGCGAGAGTTCGGCGTTGAGCGCGGTCATGTGTTCCTGGCCTCTGGGCACATCTTCCTCGGCAAAACGGGCGTTGGCCGGGCACTCCGGGATGCAGACCGCGCAGTCGATGCACTCGTCGGGATCAATAGCCAGAAAGTTCGGCCCTTCCCGGAAGCAATCCACCGGACAGACATCCACACAATCGGTGTACTTGCACTTGATACAGTTTTCGGTGACGACGTGGGTCATAGACTAGGCGATGTGTTGGTGAGAGACGCTGGATGAAGAAGACAGGCGCCGGAAAGATGCGCGAGAAAGAAATTCTAGCGAACACCGTAGCCTTGAGGTAAACCCACGTTGCCGATACTAAGCCACTTATAGGGGTGGTGCTGGAGTAAAAGTGAGCCAGGTGTTCAACAGAAAAGAGGTTCTCACGCCAAGCCGCAAACGCACCACGCTCAACCTTTTCCCGTGTCGCCCGTTCCAAGTATTCGCGCGGCATGGACCGCTGCCTGTACGCGGGAATTGAGGTTGAGTTTGCGCAGAATGTGCTGCACATGGATCTTCACCGTCGCCTCGGCGATCGAGAAGATGCGCGCGATTTCTTTGTTGCTGGCACCGCGCGCGATCTCAGCCAGGATTTGCAGCTCGCGTGGGGACAGCGAGTCGATCGGATCGCTTTGCGCCGCGGGCGGCGGCGCGGCGCCGCCATGGCGCAGCGGCTGGCGCTACAACTCCAGCCC
>JAIRRE010000088.1 GCA_031256125.1 Burkholderiaceae bacterium | reverse complement strand
CGCGCTGCTGGAACAAGCTGTGCGCGAGTACATCGCTATCTTTCACTCCGACACGCAACCACGTGAACTGGCAGCGCTGCGGCGGCTGGCGCTGGCATGGATGGAGCGCCTGGCGCCGTTTCGTCCGCATCTGACCGGGGCGGTGTGGAACGGCACCGCCACGCGCCGTTCGGCGATCCGGCTGCAACTGTTTTGCGACGACCCCAAATCCGCCGAGATCGCGCTCATCGACCAGCGCCTGCGCTACAACGTGCAGACCGTAACCGGCTGGCGCGGGGAGCCGGTGGAGGCGCTGTGCCTGCTTTGCCCTTGCCCCGAGTTAGGCGAACCGGCGGATGTGGTGCTGACGATCTACGACCGCGACGATTTGCGCGGTGCGCTCAAGCCCGGAACCGATGGCAGCGCTGTCCGGGGTGACCGGGATGCGCTGTTGGCGCGCATGGCGGAACAACACATATGAGCGCCATCTTTCATCTTTGTCGCCCATCACGCCGGCAATTGCTGACTTCTGCTGCTGCTTGGGTTGTTCAGGCAGGTCTTGCCGGGTGCGACAAATCGGACCGGAACCGTGCTGATGCGGCCCAGTTGGCGGCATTTTGGGCGCTGCGGCTGCCGGCGGTTGTGCCCGCTTCGGGTGATGGTGAAGTGGCGCTGGCAGCGTTTCGCGGTCGTCCGCTGCTGGTCAACTTCTGGGCCACCTGGTGTCCGCCGTGCGTGACGGAGATGCCGTTACTCAGTTTTTTTTACGCCCAACGCGGGGTGCACGACTGGCAGTGTTTGGGGCTGGCGGTGGAAGACAAGCGCGCGCCGGTGGTGCGATTTCTGGCCCGCGCGCCGGTTTCATACCCGATTGCGCTGGCCGGGTTGGCGGGCGTGCAGCTTAGCCGCGGTTTGGGCAACACACAGGGGGGGCTGCCGTTTACGCTGCTATTTGACGCCAATGGACAGGTAAAATACCGCAAAACCGGTCAATTGCAGCCATCCGACCTGAGTGCATGGTTGGGCTGATGGCCCTGCCGAGGCGGTTTAAGCGATCTTGAAACCAGCTTTGGCACCCTCGGGGTTGGCAGATGAGGTAAATTGGCGGTTATCCGTAGCAAAAATTTGATGGTAACGACATGGACTTGCGCAAACTCAAAACATTGATTGACCTGGTGTCCGAGTCAGACGTATCGGAGTTAGAGATCACGGAGGCCGAGGGCAAGGTCCGCATCGTCAAAGGCGGTGCGGGAGCGGTGGCGGCCGCGTCGCCGCAAGTGGCTTATGTACCAGCGCCCGCGCCGCAAGCGCAAATGTCGGCGCAGGCGCCAGCCCCGGTGGCGGCGGCTCCGGCGGTGGCGGAAATCAAGGGCTTCGTCGTCAAGGCGCCGATGGTTGGCACTTTCTACCGCTCGGCCACTCCGGGCGGCAAGCCGTTCGTGGAAACGGGTGCGCAGGTCAAGCCAGGCGACACGCTGTGCATCATCGAGGCGATGAAGATATTGAACGAGATCGACGCCGAGAAAGCGGGCACCATTACGCAGGTGTTGGCCGAAAACGGGCAGCCGGTGGAGTACGGTCAGCCGCTGTTCGTCATCGAGTAACGGCAGGCGCGCTACGATTACTCTATGTTTGTAAAAATACCGCTCACCGGACGGGGGTGCGGGCGATGAGCCGCGGAGGATGTGATGTTTAAAAAAATACTGGTGGCTAACCGCGGCGAAATCGCCTTGCGGGTGCAACGCGCCTGCCGCGAAATGGGCATCAAGGCCGTGATGGTCTATTCCGAGGCCGACCGCGAGGCCAAATACGTCAAGCTGGCCGACGAGGCGGTGTGCATCGGCCCGCCCGCCTCGGCACAGAGCTACCTGAATATGCCCGCCATCATCTCGGCCGCCGAAGTGACCGATGCCGAGGCGATTCACCCCGGCTACGGCTTTCTGTCGGAGAACGCCGATTTCGCCGAGCGGGTGGAAAAAAGCGGCTTCCAGTTCATCGGCCCGACGCCCGAATCCATCCGTTTGATGGGGGATAAGGTTTCGGCCAAGCAGGCCATGATTAAGGCGGGCGTGCCGTGCGTGCCCGGCTCCGAGGGAGAGCTGTCCGAGGATCCGGTGGCCTTGAAACGTATCGCCAAAGAGATTGGCTATCCGGTCATCGTCAAGGCGGCGGGCGGCGGCGGTGGGCGCGGTATGCGTGTGGTCAATACCGAGGCGGCGCTGGTCAATGCCGTGCAAATGACCAAGGCCGAAGCGGGCGCGGCGTTCGGCAACCCGGCGGTCTATATGGAAAAGTACCTCCAGAACCCGCGCCATATCGAAATTCAGGTGATGGCCGACAAGTTCAAGAACGCTGTCTATCTGGGCGAACGCGATTGTTCGATGCAGCGGCGGCACCAGAAAGTAATCGAGGAAGCGCCTGCGCCGGGTATTGCGCGGCGGTTGATCGAGCGCATCGGCGAGCGCTGCGTGGCGGCCTGCAAGAAAATCGGTTATCGCGGCGCGGGGACGTTCGAGTTTCTCTATGAGAACGGCGAGTTCTATTTCATCGAAATGAACACGCGGGTTCAGGTCGAACACCCGGTGACCGAGTGGATTACCGGCGTGGACATCGTCAAGACGCAAATCCAGGTTGCGGCGGGCGAAAAGCTGCCTTTTACCCAGCGGCAAATCCAGATCAAGGGCCATGCCATCGAGTGCCGCGTCAATGCCGAGGATCCGTTCAAATTCACGCCTTCACCGGGCCGCATCACCACCTGGCACCAGTCCGGCGGCCCGGGTGTGCGGGTGGATTCGCACGCCTACGCGGGTTACTTTGTGCCGCCCCATTACGACTCGATGATCGGCAAGATCATCGTCCACGGCGACACGCGGGAGCAGGCCATTGCGCGAATGCAAACGGCGCTGGCGGAAACCGTGGTCGAGGGTATTAACAGCAATATCGCGCTACACCGCGAGTTGATGGCGGACGCCAAATTCCAGGCCGGTGGCACCAACATCCACTACCTGGAAAAATGGCTGGAAGATCACCAGCGCTGATGTTCGCGTTGCAAATTGCCTGCCCCGAGGCGCGCGTCGAAACGCTCTGCGATGCGCTGGAGGCGTTGGACGCGCTATCGGTTTCGGTTGAGGATGCCGACGCGCGGACTTCCGCCGAGCAAGCCCTGTTTGGGGAGCCGGGCCAGCCCGTCCCGGCGCAAGGCTGGGCGCGCTCGCGCCTGACCGCGCTGTTCGCCGATGAAACCGCCGCGCGCGAAGCCGCGCGGCTGCTAGCGGTGCAGGACTTTTTTGCCGGTTGCGCGCTAGCCGCCCTTGAACCCGTGCCCGATCAGGACTGGGTGCGTTTGACGCAAGCGCAATTCGAGCCGGTTGCCATTACGCCGGATTTCTGGATCGTGCCGACCTGGCATCACCCCCCTGCACAGGCGCGCACCATCATCCGGCTCGATCCGGGGCTGGCCTTTGGCACCGGCACCCATCCCACCACGCGCATGTGTCTGCGCTGGATTGCCGCGCATCCGCAACCCGGCCAACGGGTACTCGATTACGGCTGCGGGTCGGGCATCCTGGCTATTGGCGCGGCGCTGCACGGGGCGCGTCAAACCGACGCGGTGGACATCGACCCGGCGGCGGTGCAAGCCACGCGCGACAACGCACAAGCCAATGGCGTGGCGGAGGTTATCGCGGCGGGCCTGCCCGATATGGCCTGTGGCGGGTATGACGTGGTGCTGGCCAACATTCTGGCTACGCCGCTCAAACTGCTGGCACCGTTGCTGGCCGCGCACGTCGCGGACGGTGGCGCGCTGGTGCTGGCGGGGATTCTCGAACGCCAGACCGCCGAATTGCAAGCCGCCTACCAGCCCTGGCTGGCGCTGGATGTGGCCGACACGCAAGAAGGCTGGGTGTTGCTGGCCGCGCGGCGCGGTTGAGCGGCGTTGGAGCCGTGCCGCGCGAGTGCGCGGTCTTTCTACAATCGCCCGTCACGCCATGAAGATGATTACCCGCTGCCCGGCCTGCACTACCTTGTTCAAGGTGGTGCCCGACCAGTTGCGGGTTGCCGGAGGGTGGGTGCGTTGCGGGCAGTGCATGGCGGTATTCGATGCCCAAACCTATATGCAGCCCGCCGACGCGGACGCGCCGCGCGACTCGCACTGGAGCGAGGAATTTGACTTGTCCGCCGGCGCGGCTCCATCGGGCTTTGCCGCCGTGGATGCGACCGATACCCTGGAGCGGACAGCCGCCGATAAGGCGGTTCGCGCAAGCGCAGCTGATTGGGATTCGGATCCGGGTGCGGAGGCAGTGCCCGCGCCCCGCGCCGAACCTGGGGTAACCCCGGCGCCGGAACCCGTTTTTGCCATCCCGCCTGTTCCCTTTGCTCCACAGTCTGCGCCAACGTCGTTGCCGCCATCTGCGCCGGTGTTCAGGTCAGTGCCGACTGATCCTGTTTCCCCGTTACCCGCGCCAGTCGTGGTGCGGATGCCGCCTGCCGCGCCCAGGCCGGGGCCAGCGCCGGGAGAGGTTGCCGCCACCGTGCAATCGGCATCGCTGATACCGACGCGCGATGATCTGGACCAGCGTCACGCCAAGTTGATGGAGGCGCTGGTGCGGCTGCGCGAGGTTCCAGAGAGCAAACACAAAGACAGAAATAAAAGTACCGGCACGACTCCGAGCGGCGAGACCGACCGGGGGGCGGGGCATGACACCGGCGAGGTGCGCCACCGCGATGCCGCGGCGGAGCGCAAACGCAAACATGAGAGCGACGCGCGCAGAGCGGAGCGGACGCGCGAGCAGGAGGCGGAGGCCCAGGAATCGCGCCCGATGATTGATTTCGTGCTCAGCGAAATCGGTGGCCGTGAAATTGCTCCCGCACCCGCCCGGTCCGCCAGCGCAATATTCTGGGGCGAGACGGAGCCGGAAGCCGAGCCGGCGGTCGAGCAGATAACGCCCTCGTTCATTGAACAGGCGCGCCGGCGCGCGTTTTGGGCACGGGTGGGCGCGGGGATGTGGGTTGGGGCGGCTTTGCTCACACTGCTGCTGGCGGCGCAGGTAGCGATGAGTGCGCGCGAGTGGCTGACGGCGCACTATCCACCCGTCAAGCCATTGCTCACCACGCTGTGCCGCTGCCGGATTGGGCCGTGGCGGCATCTGGACACGGTGGTGCTGGAGAGTTCCAATTTTGTGCGTACCGGGCCGGGCCGGTTCGACTTCGCGGTCACGCTGCGCAACAGCGGCGCGGTTCCGGTGGCCATGCCGGCGCTGGAACTGATGCTCACCGATGTGCAAGATCAAACGCTGGTACGGCGCGTGCTCAATCCCGCCGACTGGGGCGCGCCGCCGCAACTGGCCGCGCACGGTGAATTCAACGGCGCGGCGGCGCTTGCGGTGCAGGCGGAGGGCAACCCGCAAGCCATCAGCAACTACCGGATCGCAGTTTTTTATCCCTGACCTTTGTTTTATGACCACACTCATCTGCGGCTCGCTTGCGTTCGACAACATCATGGATTTCGAAGGGCGCTTTGCCGACCAAATCCTGCCTGAGCAGTTACACATTCTCAACGTTTCGTTTCTGGTGCCAACACTGCGGCGCGACTGGGGTGGTTGCGCGGGCAATATTGCTTACGCCATGCGGCAATTGGGCGGCGCCCCGCTGCCGATGGCGACGCTGGGCAGCGATGGCGCGGGCTATCTGGAACGGCTGCGCGAACTGGACATTCGCACCGATTTCATCAAAATGCTGCCCGACGCCTACACCGCGCAGGCGATGATCATGACCGACCGGGACAACAACCAGATCACGGCCTTTCACCCCGGCGCGATGGCGCGTGCGCACGAAAACACGCCGCCGCTGCCCCAGAGCGCGCGCCTGGCCATCATCTCGCCCGATGGGCGCCAGGCGATGCTGGCGCGCGCCGAGCAGTTCGCGCGCGCGGGCATCGCGTTCGTGTTCGACCCCGGTCAGGGGCTGCCGATGTTCGATGGCGCGGAACTGGCGCACCTGGTTGATCTGGCGACCTGGGTCACGGTCAACGACTACGAAGCCCGGATGCTGTGCGACCGCATGGGGCTGACGCTGGCCGACATTTCCCGGCGCGTCCAGGGGCTTGTAGTTACGCTGGGCGGCCAAGGGTGCGACGTGTGGCAAGCGGGCGTGCAAACACGCATACCGCCCGCGAAGCCGGCGGCGGTGGTGGATCCGACCGGGTGCGGCGACGCTTGGCGCGGCGCGCTGCTGTTCGGGCTGGAACAAGGCTGGCCGCTGGCGCGCTGCGCCCAATTGGGCAACCGCATCGGCGCGCTCAAAGTTGCCGTACGCGGGCCGCAGAACTACCAGATAGCGCCGACATTCGTTGCCGATTTTTTGCGGGGTGGCTGATACCCGGCCCAAAACAAAAAAACCCGCGCCTTTGAAGACGCGGGTTGGTGGTTTGCAAGAACGACCCGATTAGGGCTTTGCTTGCTCCGGGAAAGGCCAAGGCGATTGCGGCGCCAACGTGGTCTTGACGGCAGGGGCAGGCTTTTTGGCGGCGGGCTTTTTCACCGTGGCCTTTTTGGCGGGTGCGGCCTTCTTGGCGGGTGCAGCTTTTTTGGCGGGTGCGGCCTTTTTGGCGGGCGCGGCCTTCTTGGCAGGGACAGCTTTTTTCACCGCAACCTTTTTAGCGGGCGCGGCCTTCTTGGCGGGCACAGCTTTTTTCACCGCGACCTTTTTAGCGGGCGCAGCTTTTTTAGCGGGCGCAGCTTTTTTGGCCGGGGCTTTTTTCACAGCGACCTTTTTGACGGGCGCAGCTTTTTTAGCGGGCACAGCCTTTTTGGCCGGAGCTTTCTTCGCAGGGGCCGCTTTTTTGGCGGCGGGTTTTTTCGCAGTTGCCATGGTTTTTCTCCTAGATCAGTTGATATCAACAGTGGAAAACGCCTCCATGCCAAGCAGTTTGCCTTGGCGCGGGGACGATTCATGGCAACAGGCTGCGAGGCCCACACCATGAACGCGAACGGCAGCCCGCGCCATGCCGATGGTGGCGCTGGGGAAGGCGGGCTGCGGATGATTCATAGACTGGCGTTGGTATCGAGGTGGGCGCGCGGGTTTGGCATCAGTCCCACGACAGCGCGCCGCCCGATTGGTATTCGATGACGCGGGTTTCAAAGAAGTTGCGTTCCTTCTTGAGGTCGAGCATTTCGCTCATCCACGGGAAGGGATTGGTTTCGCCGGGGAACAGTTCATCCAGACCAATTTGCGCCGCGCGCCGGTTGGCGATATAGCGCAGGTAGCCCTTGAACATGGAGGCGTTCAGGCCCAGCACGCCGCGCGGCATGGTGTCCTCGGCGTAGCGGTATTCGAGTTCGACCGCGCGCTCGAACAGACCCCGGAGTTCGGCTTTGAAGGCGTCGGTCCACAACTGCGGGTTTTCCAGCTTGATCTGGTTAATCAGGTCGATGCCGAAGTTGCAGTGCATCGACTCGTCGCGCAGGATGTACTGATACTGCTCCGCCGCGCCGACCATCTTGTTTTGCCGTCCCAGGGCAAGGATCTGCGTGAAGCCGACGTAGAAGAACAACCCTTCCATCAGGCAGGCGAACACGATCAGCGATTTCAGCAAGCGCTGATCGGCGTCGGGCGTGCCGGTGGCAAAGGCCGGGTTCATGATGGCGTCGATGAACGGCACCAGAAATTCGTCCTTGTCGCGGATCGAACCGATTTCGTGATAGGCGTTGAAGATTTCGCCTTCATCCAGCCCCAGCGATTCGACGATGTATTGGTAGGCGTGGGTGTGGATGGCTTCCTCGAACGCCTGCCGCAGCAGGAATTGGCGACACTCCGGCGCAGTGATGTGCCGGTAGGTGCCCAGCACGATGTTGTTGGCGGCCAGCGAATCGGCGGTGGTGAAAAAGCCCAGGTTGCGCTTGACGATTAACCGCTCGTCTTCAGTCAAGCCGGCGGGGGATTTCCACAGCGCGATGTCGCGCGTCATGTTGACCTCTTGCGGCATCCAGTGGTTGGCGCAGGAGGCCTGATATTTTTCCCATGCCCACTTGTATTTGAACGGCACCAGTTGATTGACATCGGTCTGGCCGTTGATGATGCGCTTGTCGGCAGCGTTAATCCGGCGCGTGCCAGCGGGGGCCGCCGCCGCGGCTGACGGCATAACCGGCTGCAAGCGCGACTGCGGTTGCAGCGTGGCTGTGGCGGTATCTTCGTTCCAGTTCAGCATGATCTTCAATTGCTCCGATTATGGGAGCAAGCCGGCGAATCGGCAAGCATCGCCGCGCTTGCGGTGGGTTAGGTGTTGCAATGAGGCAAAAATTTTCGATGGCGCGCGTTGCGGCGATTACTGGCAGGCCTCGCAATCGGGGTTGTCGATGGCGCAGAACCGCGCGTTCGATGCGGCGGTAAAGCCTGCCGCTGGCGGATCCGCGGCGGTTGGCACGGCATTCAGGCTACCCGCGCGCACGGTTGATTTCTCGGCGCGCGTGGCGCTGCTGGTGCGCAGGTAGTAGGTTGTTTTCAGGCCACTGGTCCACGCCAGCTTGTAGGTCTCGTCGAGTTTTTTGCCCGATGCGCCGGCCATGTAGAGGTTGAGCGATTGCGCCTGGTCGAGCCATTTCTGCCGCCGCGCAGCGGCCTCGACCAGCCAGCGCGGGTCGATCTCGAACGCGGTGGCATAGAGCGCCTTGATCTCTTGCGGCACGCGGTCGATGTGCGCCAGCGAACCGTCGAAGTGCTTCAGGTCCATCACCATCACCTCGTCCCACAGGCCATGCGCTTTCAGGTCGCGCACCAGATGCTGATTGATGAGGGTGAATTCGCCCGACAGGTTGGACTTGACCGACAGGTTGCCAAAGCACGGCTCGATGGAGGCGTCCACCCCCGCGATGTTGGCGATGGTGGCGGTGGGCGCAATGGCCACGCAATTGCTGTTGCGCATACCGTGCCGCGCGATGCGCGCGCGCAGGGCGTTCCAGTCGAGAGTGGCGCGGCGATCGACTTCCAGATAACCGCCGCGCGCCTGTGCCAGCAGATCAAGCGTGTCCAATGGCAGGATGCCTTGATCCCACAACGAACCTGGAAAACTGCTGTAGCGCCCGCGTTGCTCGGCCAATTCGGTCGATGCCCAGTAGGCGGCGTAACACACCGCTTCCATCGAGCGGTCGGCGAAATCCACCGCCTCCGGGCTGGCGTAGGGGATGCGCAATTCATACAGCGTGTCCTGAAAACCCATCACCCCCAATCCCACCGGGCGGTGGCGCAGGTTGGCGTCGCGCGCCTTTTTGATGGCGTAGTAGTTGATGTCGATCACGTTGTCGAGCATCCGCATGGCCGTCGAAACGGTTTTGCGCAGCTTGTCGTGGTCCAGTTCCTTGCCGCTGGGGCCGTCTTTGAGGTGTTGCGCCAGATTGACCGAGCCGAGGTTGCACACCGCTGTTTCGGTGTCGCTGGTGTTGAGGGTGATCTCGGTGCACAGGTTCGACGAATGCACCACGCCCGCGTGCCGTTGCGGGCTGCGCACGTTGCAGGCGTCTTTGAAGGTGATCCAGGGATGGCCGGTCTCGAACAGCATCGACAGCATCTTGCGCCACAGCTCAAGGGCCGGCAGGGTCTTGACCGGCGCGATTTGGCCGCTCGCGGCCTGGGCTTCGCAGGCCGTGTAGGCGACCTCGAAATCAGCGCCAAATTTGTCGTGCAGATCGGGCACCGAGGAGGGCGAAAACAACGTCCACGAGCCGCCTTCCATAACCCGCTTCATGAACAGATCGGGAATCCAGTTGGCGGTATTCATGTCGTGCGTTCGACGGCGGTCGTCGCCGGTGTTCTTGCGCAGTTCCAGGAATTCCTCGATGTCCAGATGCCAGGTTTCCAGATACGCGCACACCGCGCCTTTGCGTTTGCCGCCCTGATTGACGGCCACCGCCGTGTCGTTGACCACTTTGAGAAACGGCACCACGCCTTGCGATTCGCCGTTGGTGCCCTTGATGGGACTGCCCAGCGCGCGCACGCGCGTCCAGTCGTTGCCCAGCCCGCCGGCGAATTTGGACAGCAGCGCGTTTTCCTTGATCCCTTCGTAGATGCCGCCCAGATCGTCGGCCACGGTGGTGAGGTAGCACGACGACAGTTGCGGTCGCCGCGTGCCGCTGTTGAACAGCGTGGGCGTGCTGCTCATGAAATCCAGGCGCGAGAGCAGATCGTAGAACTCGATGGCGCGCTCCTCGCGGTCGATTTCACCCAGCGCCAGCCCCATCGCCACGCGCATGAAAAAGGCTTGCGGCAATTCGATGCGCGTCTTTTTGACATGCAGAAAGTAGCGGTCGTAGAGCGTTTGCAGGCCCAGGTAATCCAATTGCAGATCGCGTTCGGGGCGCAGCGCTTGCGCCAGGCGCGGCAGATCGAATTGCAGCAGCCGCTCGTCGAGCAATTCAGCCTTTACGCCATGTGCCACATATTGCGGGAAGTAGTCCGCATAGTGCGCCGCCAGTTCGCTCAAGCCAATCTCTTGCCCGGTTACTGCGGCGCACGCTTGGCGCGCCAGCGTGTGCAGCAGCAGGCGCGCGGTGGCGTAGCGGTAATCGGGTTCGCGCTCGATCAGCGTGCGGGCGGCCAGAATCGCGGCCTTGTAAATCTCCTCCACCGGGATGCCGTCGTACAGGTTGCGCAGCGTTTCAGACAGAATCGGTTCGGCCTTGACCTCCGGCGCCAGATGGGTGCACGCCTGCTCAATCAACACGGTCAGGCGCGCGGTATCCAGCGGTACCCGCTGGCCGTTGCGGGTGACGTGCAGCACCGGCGCCGACGGCGCGGTTTCGGCCTTATGGCGGGCGCGTTCCTGCGCGCGGCGCTCGCGATAGAGCACGTAAGCGCGGGCCACCTCATGGTGCCCGCCGCGCATCAGGCCCAGTTCCACCTGATCTTGCACGTCCTCGATATGAAAAGTGCCGCCCGCTGGGCGCGAGCGCAGCAACGCGCGCACCACGCCCTGGGTCAGGCTTTCCACCGTCTCGCGGATGCTGGCCGAGGCGGCGCTCTGCGCGCCCATGACGGCCAGAAACGCCTTGGTCATCGCCACCGCGATCTTGGCCGGTTCGAACGCTACCACCGCGCCATTGCGGCGGATGATCTGATAGTGGCTGTAAGGGTTGCCACCAGCGTTATCGGCGGCTGGTGCGCCGGGCGGCGCGGCGATGGGCGAAACCGCAGAAGCGGCGGCATACGTCTCGGCGTAGGCGGTCATGAATGCAATCTCCTTGAAAAATGCAAGGAGCGAACCATACCACAATATATAGTGTTATTTATTGGTTTCTACCACTAGATATTGTGTTTGACGCTATCGGGCCGGGTTTGCTGCCGTGCAACCCGTTGACTTTCAAGGCCAGTTCAGCGGCTTGCCCAGTTCCGGCGTTAGTTGGCGTTGAAACCGCGCCCAATCGAAGCCCGGTCCAGGGTCGTGTTTACGGCCCGGGGCGATGTGTTCATGGCCGGCGACGGCGTCGATGGGGTAGTGGCGCGCCAGGCTGGCCGCCAAGTGCGTTAGCGCGGTGTATTGCGGCACTTCAAACGCGCCGCCGTCCAGCCCCTCGAGTTCGATGCCGATGGCGTAATCGTTGCAGTTGACGCGCCCGCGCCAGCTTGACTGTCCTGCGTGCCAAGCGCGCGCGTCGCCGCTTACGCACTGGATCAGCGCGCCATCGCGCCGGATGAAAAAATGCGTCGAGACTTGCAGACCTCGCAGGGTCTGGAAATAGGGATGAGCGTCCCAATCGAGCCGGTTGCCGAACAGGTCGAGCACTGCGCCGCCGCCGTAAACGCCAGGCGGCAGGCTGATGGCGTGCAATACGATCAGGCTGATGTCGATGCCAGCGGGGCGCGGGCCGAAGTTGGGGGAGGGGCATCGCCGTGCCGGGCGATACCAGCCATCGCGCCAGAGGTCGCCGGAAAAATCGTCCGGCAGGCTACAGCCAGGGGGAACGGCGTTACTCATCGCCATTACCGCTGTCGACGCGATCATCCACGCCGCCCCCCGGCGGAGCGATGCCCAGCCGCGCCATGCGGTAGCGGATCTGGCGCAAATTCAAGCCCAGTCGCGCAGCGGCGGCGGTGCGGTTGAAGCCCGTTTGCTCCAGCGCCTGTACCAGTACGCGCCGCTCTTGCTCGTTGATCCACGCTTCCAGGTCGCGCGGCAGGTTGGCCGGGTCTATGGGCACATTGGGCGCGGGCGGCGCCAGCGGAGCGCGCGGCAGGGCAGGCAAGCGCGGTTCTGCTATCGGAAACAGTGGAGGGGTGGCGGCAAATGGGGCGGGTTCCGGTTCCGGTTCCGGTTCGGGTGTCGCCGCAACCACGGGCGGCTGCGCGACCGGCGGCTGCACGACAGGAGCGGCGAATGCGCTCCATCCCGATTCGGTCAGTTCGTCCAGATTACAGGCGTTATCACTCATATCCCCCAGCGCGACGGCGCGGTGCAGAATATTTTCCAGTTCGCGCACATTGCCGGGCAGCGGTGCGGTTTGTAGCCCGGCGAGCAGGCGCGGTGATGGTTCGGGCACGGGCAGCCCGGTTTCGCGCGCGATGCGCGCCAGCAGCGCATGCGCCAAGAGCGGCAAATCGGCGCGGCGCTCGCGCAGCGGCGGGACGATGATCTGGATGACGTTCAGACGGTAATACAGGTCTTGCCGGAAGCGCCCGGCTTGCACCTCGGCGGCCAAATCCTTGTGGGTGGCACTGATGAAGCGCACGTCCACCGCTTTTTCCTGTGTTTCGCCCAAGGGCCGGATGCTCCGCTCCTGAATCGCGCGCAGTAATTTGGCTTGCATCGCCAGCGGCAGGTCGCCGATTTCGTCAAGGAACAGCGTGCCGCCGCGCGCGGCCTGGAAAAATCCTTCCCGGTCTTGCGTCGCGCCGGTGTAGGCGCCTTTGCGCGCGCCGAAGAATTCGGCCTCCAGCAGATTCTCGGGAATTGCGCCGCAGTTCACGGGCACGAAAGGGCCGCCCGCGCGGTGGCTGCAATCGTGAATGGCGCGCGCCACCAGTTCCTTGCCGGTGCCGCTTTCGCCGCGCACCAGTACCGGGGCCATGCTGTGCGCGATCTTGGTGATGCGCGCCTTGACCGCCTGCATAACCGGCGATTGGCCCACCAGGCGCGCGAGGGAGCGCGCGGCGGTCGTGGCGCGGGTGTTTGTCTGTTCATCGGAGGCGGCGGCGCGCGGCGCGCGTTGCGGCGCGACAGGTGGTGTGACAAGCGGCGCGGCGGCGAATACGCGCGCGCCCGGTCGATCCGCCGGAGGCTGCGCCGGTGGTGCCAGTGGCGCGGCGGGCGGCGCTACTGGCGCTGGACGTGCGACGGGCTGGACTGGCGCAAGCGGCGTGCCAGGCATGGTATTTGGGGCCGGGGCTACCGTGTCCGGCGTGCCGCTGGAGGCGTTCTGCGCCGCACGCACCACGGCGCGGAACTGCTTGAGGTCCACCGGCTTGGTCAAGTAATCGAATGCGCCATGCTTGAGCGCCTCGACCGCGTTTTCCGCCGAACCATAAGCGGTGATGACGATGCAGCGTTCCGGGCGTTGGGCCGCGCCGAGTTCACGCAACAATTCCAGCCCCAGCCCGTCGGGCAGGCGCATGTCGGTGATGACTACGTTAAAGCCCCGCGCGGCCAGCAACTCGCGCGCCTCGGCCAGCGAACCGGCGGCACTGACATCGTGCCCTTCGCGCAACAGCGTTAGCTCGTAGAGCGTGCGCAAATCGGGTTCGTCGTCCACGACCAGCACACGGGCGGGTGGCAAGGACGGATCGGAGGCATCGTTGCGATTCATGCTGACTTTGAATTTTGTACGTGGGTCGAGCCCGTGGAGCCGATGGGGCCGGCGGCAGCCAAGTGGTCGAACAGTTCGGGCGCGTCTTGTCCGCTCATGCCGGCCAGAGCGCGGGTGAAGGAGACGTAAAACTCGTTGCCTTCGCACGCCTGGTCATTGCGTTGGCGGGTCGCGCGCTCATAGGCAATGTCCGCGCCGTGGCGTTCGCACAGTTCGCGGCAAATATAAAGGCCCAGTCCGCTGGAACGGCTTTCGGAAGAAAAAAACGGCTCGAACAAATGCCGCCGCACGCTCGGTTCCAGCGGCGCGCCATCGCTCCACACGCGCAGCGTCGGCGGAGCGCCTTCGGCCTGCGTTTGAACCTCGATCGCGCCAGGGCGCGCAGACGCATAGCGCGCCGCGTTGTCGAGCAAATTGACCAGTACGCGCCGCAAATGTTCAGGCGAGAACTGGACCTGCACGCCCGGGGCCAGCGGTATTACCGCCAGCCGCGGCCCGGTGGTGTGCTGACGCGACCAGTCGTCGCACGCCTGGGCTACCAGGGCGTCCAATGGCGTGGTCTGCGTTGGGTCGGTCGCACTCTGGCCGTGCACCCGCGTCAGGTCCAGGATGTCATCGACGATTTGATCCAGCCGCTCGGCGTTTTGGCGCACGATAGCCGTCAGGCGTTGCGGTGCCGAGCCGGTCAAATCCTCGGCCAGCAGCGCGTTGGCCTGTGCAATAGCCGCCAGCGGATTGCGGATTTCGTGCGCCACGGCGGCCGAAAGGCGTCCCATCGCCGCCAGCTTTTCGGTGCGTACCTGCGCTTCGAGTTCGCGCAAGTCTTGCAGGAACATCACGCACAACCCCTGGGCCATCATGCCTTGCATGACGGTGCGCTCGGTACGCACGCGCAAATGGCTGCGGCGGCCATCGGGCAGGGCCAGCGTAATCTCGGTCGATCCGCGCGGTCCGGCGGCAAACGTCAGGTCGGCCAGGAAAGCCAAATCCTGCCAGGCCGGCTCGTCGTCCAAGTCAAACGTCTGCGGCGTGACGATTAGCGCCGAACCTATCATCTGGTGCGCCGCCGGATTGGCCGCTTGCACGGTATGTTGCTGATCGACCACCAGAATGCCGTCGGTCAGCGATTCGATCACCATGTCGTTGACCAGCGCCAACATGCGCGCCTGGTCCCAGTTGAGGCGCGCGCGCGCTTCCTCGCGCACCAGCCGCCTGGACATCTGGTTGGTCAGCCACCCCAGCACCAGTAGCGCCACGCCGGTCAGCGCCGCCTGCGCCAAGTTGACATCGTCCGACCAGTTGGCGTGGAATGCCGTCAGCAGCGCGTGGCCCAGCAACAGCACGCACGTCAGCGCCGCCGTGCCCAGCGCCAGCGCGCGCGAACCGAGGATGGCTGCCTCCAGCACCGGCAAGGCCAGCAGCGGCGTGAAGTTGATGGCGCCCGCCGACTGGATGTCCAGCGTCATGAAACAGGCCAGATCGACTCCGACGGTATAGAGCCATTGGCCATCGAACGCCCGCCCCGGCTCGCGCGGCCGCGCCATCAACCCCGTCGTCACCGTGCAGGCCAGATACACGATGGACAACGCGACTACCCATCGCGGCAGCGGCTTGCTCCACTCCGCCAGCGCCCAAGCGAGTGCCAGCAACGACAGCGCCGTCAGCACGCGGGCGCTCATGAATGTTTTCCACAACCGCTCCAGTCCCATCGACGTGGACGCGGCGTGGTGCGCGGGCGATCGCCCGGCCAATGCCGTCACAAGGTCAGGGAGGGGGGGCAGAGCCATAAAGGGGTGGGGTAGTGTCCGGCGGGATTTATCCGCTCTCGGCCTCCCGCTGATGCGTGGCGCAGCAGTAGGCGCGGCCCGCGCGGCCGGCAATGGCGTTGCTGGCGGGCAGGTGCACGCCGCAGCGGGCGCAGCGCAGCATGGGTTGCGGTTTGACTACGGATTTGGCGGATGGATGGGCGTCGGACGCGGATACGTGTTGGCCGCGTTTGAACAGCCACACCACGGCGGCGATCACCAGCAAAATGAGCAGAGCTTTCATACGGCGCGGTGCAGCAGCACTTCCAACACAAAGCGCGATCCGGCATATCCCAGCAGCAAGCACGCCGCGCCCGCATACAGCGCCCGTACCGCGCGGCGGCCGCGCCAGCCGAATTTCCAGCGCCCCAGCAGCAGGGCCGCAAAGATCAGCCATGACAGCGCGGTGAATACCCGTTTGTGATCCCAGATCCAGCCCAGGTACGCCGCGCCGTAGAGTTGTTCGCCGAACAGCGCCCCGGCCACCAGCGTGAGCGTAAGCAGCACGAAGCCGGCCCAAACGAAGCCGAACATCAGGCGTTCCTGCGTCAGCAGCGGCAAGCCGCTTTCGGGGCCATCGGCAGACAGCGCCGCGTGGCGCATTCGCGCCTCGGCGCGAGAGAGGATCAGCGCGTGCGCCACCGCCGCGGCAAACAGCCCGTAAGCCGCAATGCCCAACGCCCCGTGCAGTGGCAGCAATGGCGAGGCGGTGGCGGGCAGGGATTCGCCGGGAAAGGCTAGCGAAAGCGCGACCACCGCCACGCCAACCGCCGCCACCATCCAGCGCATCCCCTGATTGGCCCGGTGCGCGCGCATTTGCGGGTAGCAGCGGCTTTCGATGACATACACGGTGAGCATCAGCCACACCGTGACCGAGAGTGCGGGCGCGAAGCCGAAGCGCAAGGGCTGGCGCGCCAGCAGCATCCACCCGATCAGCAGCCCGTGCAAAACCCACCCCGCGATGAGCAACCGGCGCGCGTGCGTCACACCCAGCGCCCGCCCGGTCAGTGCGGGGGCGGCATAAGTCACGGCCGCGAGCAAACCCAGCCACAGACCGGGCGCGGCAGCAGAGGCGCTGACTAGAATCGACATGCTTAAAGTTTAGCTGTGCTTTTTGCGTTTTGGGTTTTGCGTTAAGGCAACGTTGAACAAGTCCCTCGCGGCTGGCGCATTCAGGCGGTGGGCGTTTTTCGCTTCGTTGCAAATGCGCGCGATACCATCGGGTCTTGCTGCGCCTTGCGCCTCGCATTTCATCCCAAATCCAGGCGCGCC
>JAIRRE010000131.1 GCA_031256125.1 Burkholderiaceae bacterium | reverse complement strand
CGCTGCGCGGCGCGCTTCTTTGTGCATCCCCCCACGCTGCGCGTGGGGGGACTGATGTATTTGTCAGCGACGGCGCGCAGCGCGCACCATGCGCCTAGGAATGGCAAGCTGCCCAGCATGCCTGCCAGTCGATTGCTTTACCCCACGTTGCGCTTAATTTTTAAGCATGAGGGGGTAAGGGGGAGTCTTTAGATACTGACCTATTAACCGGACACGGGTGTCCGGTCTCTCAGATCGCGTTATCCACAGACCGCCGCTTGTGCTGCCGCCAGTCCTTTCTTGGCCTTTTTTGCACACCCTGCTTTTGCCGGCTTGCCGGGCTTTTCTTGGGCGGTTCGGCGGGAGTCTTCCTTTGCGGCTCCGAAGCAACGGGCGGTGTAGGCTCTTTTGCTGGATTCCAGGGCGTGCCGTCGCGCACCATCGCATTGAGAATCGTCAGGAGCTTTCGCATACAGGCCACCAGGGCTACTTTCTTGAGCTTGCCCGCAGCGAGCAAGCGCTTGTAAAAAGCCCTGATCGTGGGGTTATGCTTGGAGGCCACCAGAGCCGCCATATAGAGCGCCCTACGTAAATCAAATCTGCCGCCCTGAATCACACGCCGGCCCACGCTGTTGCCCGAATCTTTGGGGTATGGGGCCACACCCGCCAGCGAAGCAACCTTGCGCCGATTCAGTTCTCCCAATTCCGGCATGGCCCCGATCAAAATGGCGCTGGACTGCGGGCCAATTCCCGGCACCGATTGAAGCAAGTCATTGAGGGCCGCGTAATGCTCGCCAATGTACTGTTCGATCTGACCATTGAGGCTCTCGATCTGTGCCTGCAACGTCTCGATAACGCCTCCAATACTCGGCAGCAGGTCTTTTGGAGTTAGCTCCATCCGTTGCCTTTCGGCCTGAGCCATCGTCACCAGTTGCCGCCGGCGCGTTACAAGGGCTGTGAGCCACTCGCGCCGCGCATCGGGCGGGCGCTTAAGCCAGCGCTTCAGATCGTTTTCTTCGTCATTGACCAATCCCGCGCCGAACTTGGCCAAGAGGCGCGCATCGACCTTATCGGTCTTGGCAAACCAGCCCTGGCTTTTGGCGTAATCGCGTGAGCGCTTTGGGTTGACCACGGCCACAGGCAAACCCGCGGCCTGCAACGCCACCGCCAGCGGTTTTTCATAACCGCCTGTGGCTTCCATGACGATCAGCATCGGCTTGGACGGACAGGCTTGAATCGCCGCCACGATCTTGGCATGTCCCTCCGCGTCGTTGCTGAAATTGCGAACCCCCTTGCTTGTCGAAACGGCCATATCGAGATGCGCTTTCGCCACGTCGATGCCGACCGTTATCGTTTGCTGCTGATATTGTTGTTGTTTCACTGGTGCTCCTGTTGTTGGTTGCTACGAGGTTTTTTTTGAGCAGACGAAAGCCCTTCCCAACCCTGGCTTATGCCTGCAAGCGCCAATTGGGCTAGGCATGAGTAGATGTTCGGGTTTATCGAGTCGAGCAAAACGGATCCCGCGCGCCAGATACTGAACGGCGGGATGTTTCCGGCGCACCGGATCTGCCCAAGCGTAAAAAAGAAGCTGCGCGGGCCTGTCGCCCGGCGGAAAGTATTATTCGTTACAGATCAACGGTCAATATCACGTTGAGTAACACGAGATTTACGGCTCGGTGTTACTATTTGAGATTTCCCAAATTTGGAATTGACCTTCTCGCGTTCGTCTTGGACGACTTTTTGCAAGTCGGCGTCCAGGACGCTAATTCCCAATCGTGTGGCCCTGCGTGCCGCATGTTCGCGGAACTCGGACGTACCGGTAATCGTGATCTGGTGGAATTTCGCGCAAGCGACGCGCAGCGCCGCTTCAAGAGTATCTTCGTAAAGGTTCTTGACCACAATGCGATGGCCTTGATCGACCATCTGGGTTTGACCGTCTGCGGATTTGTAGACGACCCATTGCTGTCTGCGGCCTATTTCAACACGTAGCCGCTCCACTGTCAAGACCCGGATCGGCTGTTCCTTGATCTGTTGTTCTTCCCGCTCTTGAGCGGTTGCATCTTCAATCGCGTTGGCTTGTTGGCGTTTCTTGCGCTGTTCTTGATAGCGAATGCCGCGCAGGGCAGCTTGAGCCGCCGCATCGCCATGCTGGGCTTGCTGTTCAAGCCATGCGCGCCACGTCACGGATTTGGAAAGAGCGCGCGAAAGCGCAAGGCGTTCGGCGCGCTGCTGCTTTTGTAACTTTTCCAGTTGCAGGGCGCGCTGGCGCGCGTGCAACGCCAGTTCGACGGGCGTAACCCGCCGGTGTTGCGCCTTCGCGGTTTGGAATAATTTTCGGCGCTCTCCAGCCAAACTGGCTTTGAGCGCCTTGCGTTCGGCTTGATGACGCTCGCGCAGGGCGGCGCGCTGCTGGAGCCGCGCATGTGCATTTTGTTCACGCTCGAAACGTTCGGCTAACTTTTTGCGGGCGGCGGCTCTTGCGTCTTTTTTCGATTCTTTTTCGGATTCTTGCGCGCTTTTTTTCGGATATTTTTCGCCGGCGCGTTGCGCACGCATGGTTTCTTGATAGGTTTGTTGCGCGGAATTTTTCGGAATTTCTGCGCTTTTTGCGGGCGGCTGATATGCGCCGAACCGCTTTTGGAGGGCGGACTTACTGGCCCATTTGCCGATCTGGGAGGCTTTGGCGGCCAGTACGCGGCCATCATCGAGCGCCGTGGTGACGACCAGGCCGGAACCTTTGGCTTCAATGGCAACGCCGTACCGGGCCAGCGTTGCATGCACTTGCGTCCAGGTTGCACCCGGCTGGTGGACTGTCTTATAGAGAGCTTGGGCCGGCTCTTTGCAGACCCATGCCTGAAACGAATCGCCGCCGCCCAGATTGTGTTCGGCGCGCAAGGCGTTGCGTGAGAGCTTTTGCGCTTGCCAATTCTCATCCCAGAGACCGCGGGCGGCGGCTTCTTTCATCCGCATGATCTTCTTGCCGCCCGCCTGTTCGATGGCGACGTAATGACCCGGCGCGTGTTCCCAGCCTTGTTCGATTTCGACTTCACGCGCCAGACGGGCCAGCACGCGGTAATCGAAACGCGGCTTTTCTGCGACGATGCAAGTGCCGTCCTGCACGATCACCTTGTTGACCACGATGTGCAGGTGATCGTGATCGGTATCCCGATGCACGGCCCAAAAGGTCTGGCAATTTCCGAAACCCAGCCCGTCGATAAAGTGTCTGGCTGCGCTTTCCAGTTGTTCGCGGGTGGGGTGTTCATCTTCCATCCACGACACATCGAAGTGGTACACCGGGCTGCCTTTGTATTTGGCTTGAGCCGCATCGGCGCTCATGATTTGCCAGAGCGTTTCCCGATCTTCGGGTGTGGCGCAGTCCAAATCCATATCGAAGACGCCGCAGCTTTCGACGGTCAGGGGTTTCTGACCCTTGGCGCGCGCTTCTTCATCATCGCGGCCCACGTATTCCACCACGCGCCGGAAGCGCGCACTTGGCGCGCTGGTTCTGTCGGATTTGAGGACGGTCGGGATCATCCCGATCCTTTTTATTTGCTGTTTTTTAAGCCGATGCTGCACGCAATCTGATCGGCCAATTGCCACAACTGTTCGTGGAGTTGCCAGTACCGGCGCTTTTGCGGCTCGCTCCAATGGCCGGTGGTGGGGTAGTTGTGTTTAATGAGCGCGCCGATGCGGCGCAACTCGCCGATCACGGCGCCGACATCTTTGGCGAGGATGCGATGGTTGAACGCTGCGCGCCGCAGGTAGTCGCTCATGGTCAGGCCGGCGCTTGCCGCGCGTTTGCGCACTTGCTCGTATTCGCGGTGCGTGCAGCGAATTTTGAGGAATTTGGTGCGTTTGGCTTCGTTCAATTTCGGGTTCTTGTCCGCGAACTTTTTGGGTTTGACCATCTTTCTTGCTCCACCGGAAGCGGCTTCTGATGGTTTATTTCGCGGCCTTATTCAGTTTTTTTCCTTCAAAATTGCGCGATGCCAATGGGTTCAAGATAGGGGGTGTGGGCACACGGGCTGAAAGCCCGCGTACCCAACCCCCATCTTG
>JAIRRE010000127.1 GCA_031256125.1 Burkholderiaceae bacterium | reverse complement strand
CTTTGAGGACAGGTGTTTGTAGATACGAAGCCAAAGGGTTTCCGCCCGGAACCAAGCCAAGGCGGTACGCCCGATAAAATTTGTCCGCTTGCTGCCCGGCTGCGCCGCTTTTCAACTGCTTTCCCATCCCGTGTCACAAACCATTCATTTGGGTGGGCTTTGCGCGCGCGCTGGTGGTCGAGCCTACCCTGCTGCTAATGGACGAACCGTTTTCCGCGCTGGACGTGCTCACGGCCGAAACATTGCGCACCGACTTGCTGGACCTGTGGACCGAAGGCAAGCTGCCGATTAAATCGGTGCTGATCGTCACCCACAATATCGAGGAAGCCGTATTCATGTGCGACCGTATCCTGGTGCTGTCGTCCAACCCGGGCCGGGTCATCGCCGAAATCACCGTGCCGTTCCGGCGGCCCAGGAACCGGCTCGATCCGGCGTTCCGCAAACTGGTGGACGACATCTACGCACGCATGACGGAACGCGCCGCCAGCGAAGCGGCCAAAAAGGGGCTGGAGCTGGGCAGCCGCCTACCGCGAGTCTCGACCAACCTGATGGCGGGCCTGATCGAAATGCTCGCCGCCGCCCCTTACCACGGGCGGGCCGACATGCCTGAAATCGCCCGTTCATTGCATCTGGAGGTGGACGACCTGTTCCCGATTGTCGAAGTGCTCCAGATCCTGGGGTTTGCCGAGGTGCGCCAGGGCGACGTATTCCTGACGCCGCAAGCGCGAGTCTTCGCCGAGTTCGGCACGCAGGAGCGCAAGACCATGTTTGCCCAGCACCTGCTTGAACACGTGCCGCTGGCCGCGCGCATCCGCAAGGTACTCGACTATGGCCTAAGTCCCATCGTCCAGCATTTCTTGCCAAGCGTCGGGCAACAGGTTGCGCAGTTGCTCGGTGATGGCTTGTTCCTTACGTTGCCACAGGATACCCAGCCCGATGATGGCAAAGCCGATCAGCGTCAACACGAACGGAAAGACCATGCTGTCCTTGAATACCTGGTCGGCCAGGTGGCCGAGGTAAAAGGCCACGCCCAGGCCGCCGAATACGGCGAAAGCCCGGCGCGCAAGGATCGCACCGGCGGCAATGAGCAGCAGGTTGATGCACAGGTAGCCGAACTTGCCCCATTCGCTGTTGGAATCCATCGACGTCAAGCCGCCCCAGAACGCCATTAGGCCCGCCAGATACAGCCAGAAAGCGTAGTCGCGCCCCTCGCGCCGCGCCTGGCGGGCGCGCAAGTCCACCACCAGCGCAACCAGCAGCACGAGCAGGCCGAAGAGGGTGGAAATGGTTTTGTACTTGTCCCAGAGATCGCCGCAGCCGTACTTGCTGCCGCAGTCCGCCAGCAAACGTGCCAAATCCATGCTCATGTACCAGAGCGTTCCGGCAATCGGCATGACCAAAAAGGGCAGGCGGTAGCGCAGCAGCATCAGTGCGCCGGCGGCCAGCGTGGCCAATTCCATGACGAGCCAGCGCCCGTCGATCAAGATGTGGTAATCCCGGTATGCCCAGCTCTTATCCATGCCTTCTGGCCACAGGCCCAACGCGCCTTGCAAGGCGTACACTGCCAGCGGTACGAGCACGAGCGTGAAGGCGGCCGTGAGACCGGCGGGAATGCGCAGCTTGTGCCGCAGCAGCCATTCGGTCACGCCCAGCCCAAACAGCGCATAGACCACAGTGATAGTCAGCAGGCCAACGTGGCCGAAACGCTCCCAGCCCAGGTTCATGAATAGCGTCATCGCGCCGATGGCAACCAGACCGCCCAGGTAATACAGGATGTGCGCGGGCCGGAATGCTGGGGCATCCGGTGGTGTTTGCAGGTCCGCGCCACTGCCCGCTTGCTCTTGTGTAAATGCCCATAACAGCTTGGCTTGCTGGTCGCTGATGATGCCGCGCTGCACGGCGGCGGCAAGCCAGGATGGAGTGAGTTGCATACGATCTGTGGCGCGGGTAGCGCGGGTGCGCCTTGTGGTTGAGGCGACAGCAATTGGGCCATCATACTGACCTTGACCTTGCCCGATAAAATTTGTGTGCCCTCCATTTGGCGTTTCCGACGCCTTTCAACACCCCTCATCCCGTGCCCCAGACTATCCATTTTTTCGAGGGCGGCAATGCCCTGAGTGATTTCCGCGTTCGCCGTTTGCTGCCCAAGCTGCAAGCCGTTTTGCCGGTGGTGACGGGCGTTGTGGCGCAGGTGGTGCATATGGCGGCATTCGATGGGGCGCCGGATGCGGATACTTTGCAACATCTTGCCGCGCTGTTGACTTACGGCGAGCCTTGTATGCCGCCGTCTGACGATGGGGCTGCGCTTACCCTTGTGGTCGCTCCGCGCTTGGGCACGGTGTCGCCTTGGGCGAGCAAGGCTACGGACATTGCGCACAACTGTGGCATCGGCAATGACGGCGTGGCGCTGCACCGGGTCGAGCGCATCGTTGAATACCGCCTTGCGCTGGCCGCCGCGCAAACACCGCCCGATGAAGTAATGGTTCAACTGGCCGCGCCGCTGCACGACCGCATGACCGAAAGCGTGCTGCCTGCGCGCGAAGCGGCGCGGGCGCTGTTTACGCCGCTCGCCGCCGAGCCGCTGGCGCGGGTGGACGTGTTGACGCAGGGCCGCGCCGCGCTGGAGCAAGCCAACCGCGCTTGGGGCTTGGCGCTGGCCGATGATGAAATGGATTACCTGGTGGCTGCCTTCACCCGGCTGGGCCGCAACCCGACCGACGTGGAGCTGATGATGTTCGCGCAGGCCAACAGCGAGCATTGCCGTCACAAGATTTTCAATGCCGCCTGGACTATCGACGGCGTGGCGCAGGCGCAAAGCCTGTTTGCCATGATCCGCCACACGGAAGCGGCTAACTCCGGCCCCACCATCGTCGCCTACAGCGACAACGCGGCGGTGATGCAGGGGCGTGAGGTGGAAACTTTCGATGCGCTCGTGTCCGCAGGCGGCGGTTACCGCAAGCGCCGCGAACTGCGCCACGTGCTGATGAAGGTCGAGACGCACAACCACCCGACGGCGATCAGCCCCTTTCCCGGTGCGGCGACCGGCGCGGGCGGCGAGAGCCGCGACGCAGGCGCGACGGGCCGCGGGGCGCGGCCCAAAGCCGGTCTGACCGGCTTTGCCGTGAGCCGACTGTGGGACGGCTGGAGCGATCAAGCGGACGGCAAGCCCGATCATCTGGCGCACCCGCTGCACATCATGCTGGAAGGGCCGCTCGGCGGGGCCGCCTTCAACAACGAATTCGGCCGGCCCAATCTGGGCGGCTACTTCCGCGAATACGAACTGGAAGTGGGCGCGCCGGGTGAAGCGGTGCGGCGCGGTTACCACAAGCCGATCATGCTGGCGGGTGGCATTGGCCATATCGATGCGCGGCTGACGCACAAGATTGCGTTTCCGGCCGGAACGCTGCTGATTCAGTTGGGCGGGCCGGGGATGCGCATCGGCATGGGCGGCGGCGCGGCTTCGTCACTGGCCAGCGGGGCCAACGCGGCACACCTGGATTTCGATTCGGTGCAGCGCGGCAACCCGGAAATTCAGCGCCGCGCGCAGGAAATCATCAACCAGTGCCAGGCGCTAGGCGCGGACAACCCGATTCTGGCGATTCATGACGTGGGCGCGGGGGGACTGTCCAACGCTTTCCCGGAGCTGGTGCATGACGCCGGGCGCGGTGCGCGCTTTGATTTATGCGCGGTGCCGCTGGAAGAAACCGGCTTGGCACCCAAAGAAATCTGGTGCAACGAAAGTCAGGAACGCTACGTGCTCGCTATTGCGCCGGAGTCGCTCGACGCTTTCCGCGCACTGTGCGAACGCGAACGCTGCCCGTTCGCCGTGGTCGGCACGGCGACGCAGGAGAGCGAATTGATCGTGGCCGATAGTGCAGCCCAATTACCCGTGGACATGCCGATGGACGTGCTGCTGGGCAAGCCCCCGCGTATGACGCGCGTGGTGGCGAGTTTGGCGCGGCGCTTTACGCCGCTCGATCTGGACGGCGTGACGCTGCAAGACGCGGTGATCCGCGTGCTGGGTCATCCCACGGTGGCCAGCAAGCGGTTTCTCATTACCATTGGCGATCGCGCGGTGGGAGGGCTGACGCACCGCGATCAGATGGTCGGGCCGTGGCAAATCCCGGTGGCCGATTGCGCGGTGACCTTGGCCGATTACGCGGGCTTTGCGGGCGAGGCCATGAGCATGGGCGAGCGCACGCCGCTGGCGGCGCTGAACGCGCCCGCGTCGGGCCGCATGGCGGTGGCGGAAGCCATCACCAATCTGCTTGCCGCGCCGATCAGCCTGGATCGCGTCAAGCTCAGCGCCAACTGGATGGCCGCCTGCGGCGAACCGGGCGAGGACGCGGCGCTGTACGCCACGGTGCGTGCGGTGGCGCTAGAACTGTGCCCGCAACTGGGCATCGGCATCCCGGTCGGCAAGGACAGTCTTTCGATGCGCACGCAGTGGAGGGACGAGCAAGGCGCGCCGCGCAAAGTTGTGTCGCCGGTCAGCCTGATCGTGAGCGCCTTTGCCGCGCTAGGTGATGTGCAGGACACGCTTACGCCGCAACTTAACCGCGACGAAGCCGACACCACGCTGATCCTGATCGACCTGGGTCACGGCAAAAAGCGGTTGGCGGGCAGCGTATTGGCGCAAACGCTGGAGCAATCGGGCTGCCCGGCGGCTGACGGCGTGCCCGATCTGGACGACGCGCAAGACCTCAAGCGCCTGGTCGCAGCCATTAACCAGTTGCGCGGCGAAGGCAAGCTACTGGCTTATCACGACCGCAGCGACGGCGGCCTACTGGCGTGCGTGGCGGAAATGGCATTTGCCGGGCAAGTCGGCGTGGCGCTCACCATCGACTTGCTGGTGACTGAAGGCGATGGCATTAGCGACAGCCGGGCCGATCACGGCGACGCCAAGAACTGGGCCACGCAGGTCAGCGCGCAGCGCCATGAATTGACGCTGCGCGCGCTGTTTGCCGAAGAACTGGGCGTGGTAATTCAAGTGCGCACTGCCGAGCGCGACGCGGTAATGCAAACCGTGCGTGCGCATGGCCTGAGCGCGTGCAGCCACGCCATCGGCAAAACGCGCCCGGTTAGTTCGCCCATTGATACCGGCAAGGGGCAGCTTTCGATCTGGCGCGATGCCCGCGAAATTTTTGCCGCGAGTCTGACTGATCTGCAACAGGTTTGGGACAGTGTGAGCTGGAAGATTGCCC
>JAIRRE010000016.1 GCA_031256125.1 Burkholderiaceae bacterium | reverse complement strand
CCTCGTTGGCGAGGCAGGTACGGTGCGATGCGTTTGAATTGCTCGGCAGTCAGTTGCATGGATAGAGTGATCGTGCAGATAGAAAAATCCCATTCTATTAGTGTTAACACGCCCTAGCGGAAATCAAGGGGCTGGAGTGCTGCACGCTGAGGAGGCATGAGGCCGAAAAAAAACCCGCAATGCCTTGCGACATGCGAGTTTTTCGACTTCTTGGAACCTTACAAAACGTAACTTTGGTGCGGCTGGCGGGGATCGAACCCACGACCCTTGGCTTCGGAGGCCAATACTCTATCCACTGAGCTACAGCCGCATACTGAGCTTGCCTGGTCGGCGCAAGCCAAAACGTAGATTATCGCTGCTTTCGACATCTGCCATCGACTATAGGCATACCGTTCATGTGCATTTGGATAACCGACCCTATACTCGCTCATGTGCGCAAGGGGCTTGAGTAGGCGGAGCAACGCGGCTGACTGCGCCGTGTTTTTCCGCCAACCCATGCCGTTGTCCAGATCATCGGGTCTTGTGGACGGTTTCATCGAAGTTTGCGCGTTTTGCTTTTCTTTGGGCGAGATCAAGTCATGCTGCATTCGGTCAATTCCCCTCTGTTTTTGCGCGCCGGCGGCGCGGCGCTAGCGGCCGCGCTGGCCGCTACGCTGCTAAGCGCTTGCGGCAACAAGAGCCAGCCGCATGTCGCCCCGCCGCCGCCGGAAGTCGCCGTGGTGACCGTGCAGCCCGGTTCGGTGACTCTGTCCACCGAATTGCCGGGACGCCTGGAAGCCTCGCGCGTGGCCGAGGTGCGCGCGCGCGTGGCGGGTATTCTGGAAAAGCGCTTATTCGCCGAAGGCAGCGACGTCAAGGCCGGGCAGCAATTGTTCGTTATCGACCCGGCTCCGTATCAAGCGGCGCTGCAAAGCGCGCAGGCGCAGCAGGCGCAGGCCGAGGCAGCACTGGCCAACGCCAGCGCCACCGCCGCGCGCGATAAGCCGCTGATTGCCGCCAAGGCCATCAGCCAGCAGACTTACGACGCTGATGTGGCCGCTCAAAAAGCTGCCGCCGCACAGGTCGAAGCCGGCAAGGCAGCCGTGCGCACGGCCAGCATCAACCTCGGTTACGCCAGCGTGACCGCGCCGATTTCGGGCCGCATCGGCCGCGCGCTGGTCACCGAAGGCGCGCTGGTGGGCCAGGGCGAAGCGACGCAATTGGCGCTGGTGCAGCAAATCGACCCGCTCTATCTGAATGTGACCCAGACCGCCGCGGCGGTGATGAAACTGCAACAGCAACTGGCCGAGGGCAAGCTGGCGCGGGACGCGCAGGGCGCGGTGGTGCGCATCGTGCTGGAAGACGGTTCCGTTTACCGGCTGCCCGGCCACCTGCTGTTTACCGACCTATCGGTGGACCAGGCCACCGGCGAAGTGCTGCTGCGCGCCACTGTACCCAACCCGCGCCATGCGCTGCTGCCGGGGCTGTTCGTGCGGGCGCGCCTGACGCAGGCACAAATCGACAACGCTATTTTGCTGCCGCAACAGGCGGTCACGCGCAGCGATGCGGGCGACATGGTGATGGTGGTCAATCCGGACGGCACGTTCGCGCCGCGCCCGGTCCAGATCGCCGGGCAGCAGGGCGGCAACTGGATCGTCACAGGGGGTCTCAAACCCGGCGAGCAGGTGATGGTGGCGGGCATCAGCAAGGTGATGATGGGCGCCAAGGTTGTCAAGCCTGTTCCGTGGCAAGGCGCCTCCGCGCCGGCCGCCGGTGGCCAGGCTCCGGCTCCCGCCGCGTCCCGTTAACCGCCCGACTTTCGATCAGGGACGCAACCCATGCCCAAGTTTTTCATCGACCGCCCCATCTTCGCCTGGGTGATCGCGCTGTTCATCATCGTCGCCGGGGCGGTGTCGGTCACGCAGTTGCCGATCGCGCAGTACCCGACCATCGCGCCGCCGACCATCGTGCTGACGGCCACTTACCCCGGCGCGTCGGCGCAAACGCTCAACGAGACCGTGCTGTCGGTCATCGAAACCCAGCTCAACGGCGCCGAGGGGCTGGTCTATATGGAATCGGTGGCGCAGCCCAACGGCGTCGGCACCATCACCATCAGTTTCGACCCGGCCACCAACCCCAACATGGCGCAGGTGGACGTGCAAAACCGCCTCTCGCGCGCCACGCCACGCCTGCCCGCGGCGGTCAACCAAATCGGCGTCACGGTGGACAAGGCGCGCAGCAACGTGCTGCTGTTCGTGATGCTGTCCTCGACCGATCCGGGCACCACCGTTACCGATCTGACCGACTATGCGGCGCGCAACATCCAGCCCGAACTGCTGCGCGTGCCCGGCGTCGGCCAGGTCAACATCTTCGGCGCCGAGCGCGCCATCCGCGTCTGGGTCGATCCGGCCAAGCTGCAAAGCTACAACCTCTCGACCACCGACGTGCATGCCGCCATCGCGGCGCAGAACGCGCAGGTAGCCGGTGGCACGCTGGGCGATCTGCCGCAGACCAGCCAGCAGAGCATTTATGCCACCATCGTCGTACCCGGACAACTGACCACGGCCAAGCAGTTCGGCGACATCGTGCTGCGCGCCAACCCCGATGGCAGCACGGTGCGCCTGCACGACGTGGCGCGGGTGGAAATGGGCGCGCAAAGCTATTCGGCGGACGCGCGGCTCAATGGCGCAACCGGCGCGGGCATGGCGGTGCAGCTTTCGCCATCGAACAGCAACGCGCTGGCCGCTTCCAAGGCTATCCACGAGCGCATGGCGCAGTTGCAGCAGTACTTTCCCGCCGGCATGTCGTGGACCATTCCGTATGACTCCTCGGAGTTCGTCAAAATTTCGATTCAGGAAGTGGTGGTCACGCTGCTGATTGCCATCGCGCTGGTGTTCGCGGTAATGTTCCTGTTCCTGCAAGACTGGCGCTACACCGTCATCCCGACCATCGTGGTGCCGGTCACGCTGCTGGGCACCTTCGCGGTGCTGCTGGCGCTGGGTATGTCGATCAACGTGCTGACCATGTTCGGCATGGTGCTGGTGATCGGCATCGTGGTCGATGACGCCATCGTGGTGGTCGAAAACGTCGAACGCATCATGCGCGAGGAGGGTTTGCCGCCGCTACAGGCCGCGCGCAAAGCCATGGGGCAGATTACCGGCGCCATCATCGGCGTGACGGTGGTGTTGATCTCGGTGTTCGTGCCGCTGGCGTTTTTCAAGGGTTCCATCGGCAACATCTACCGCCAGTTCTCGGCGGTGATGGTCACTTCGATCCTGTTCTCGGCCTTCATG
>JAIRRE010000004.1 GCA_031256125.1 Burkholderiaceae bacterium | reverse complement strand
CTTCAAAGTCAGAAGCGGCATTGCCGCCGAAGACGCCAAGAAAATCCAAAGGCTCATCAAGGACAGCAAGCTCAAAGTACAAGCCTCGATACAAGGCGACGCGGTGCGCGTCTCCGGCAGCAAGAAGGACGATTTGCAAGCCGCAATGGCGCTGCTGCGCAAGGACATGACGAACCTGCCGCTGTCGTTCGATAACTTCCGCGATTGAACCGATACTGGCTTTAATCCTTGAGCCACAAACGCCTGATCCGCTTGCCCGCCGGGCTGCGGTAGCGGTCGAAGTCCTTGCGATCGATGGTTAGGATGTTGTAGATGTGCTCGCGGTCGGCGGCGAACACCAGCGCCACGTCGGCCAGGTCGGCGTTGGCGTAGTGCGCCATGAAGTCAGCCATTTGGCACAACTCGGCGGTGTCGCTGGTCAGCACGGTCAAGCGGCCTGCTGCCGTCCAGCGCATCAAGTTGATCTTGCCGGTGTCGTCGAGCAGATGGCCCGCTTCGGTCAATACTTCCCAGACGGTGTAAAGACGCGTTCCAGCCAGTTCGGAGAGCATCCGGCGAATTCGGATTTGCTCACACGCAAGTGACGCGCCGCGCGCTCCAGCGCACTCTCATCGCTGACGGGCAAGCGAATGGAAATAGCGGTAGCAATGGTCGTCATGGGGTTGGCCTCATTACCTGTATCACAAACTGTAATACAGATACCCGCCAACATCACGGCGTTTTTTTCTTCGCCCCGATCTTTGATTCCGTGCCCGCCGCCAGGCGCGCGATATTGGCGCGGTGTCGCCACAGTAGCAGCAGCGCCATCACGATGACCGCCAGCAGCTTGGCGCCTTGCGCCTCCCGGCGCCACGGCACGCCGCTCAACAAACCTTGGTTCAGCAGGTAATAGACCGGCGCCAGCACGACGGCAACGATGGCGGCGAGCGATGAATACCGCGAGACCAGCGCCACCACGACCCACGTCGCCATCACAGCCAGGCCCAGCCAAGGCGCGAAAGCGATGAGCACGCCCAGCGCCGTCGCCACGCCCTTGCCGCCCTGGAAGCGGAAAAACACCGGCCACAGGTGTCCCACAAACGCCGCCAGCCCCGCGATAGCCTGCGCGCTTTCGCCCAGGCCGTAGTGCGGCCCCAGCCATTGCACCAGCGCAACTGGCAGCCAGCCCTTGAACGCATCGAGCAGCAGTGTGATGGCGGCGACGGCTTTGCGGCCTGAACGCAGCACGTTGGTCGCGCCCGGATTGCCGCTGCCGTAAGTGCGCGGATCGGCCAACCCGACCACGCGGCTGACGATGACAGCAAACGAGAGCGAGCCGATCAGATATGCCGCAATAACGACGACTGCGATAGGCAACAGGGTATTTTGAGTTAAAGACAATTTTTTGGGGCTGAAAAAATGCAATTTTGCCAGCGGTTAACTAACCGGGCATCGCATATGCAACACAATCAAGCTATGACCGATCTCTCCAAAATCACCTGCATCGAAGACCTGCGTCAAATCGCCCGCCGTCGCGCGCCGCGCATGTTCTACGACTACGCCGATTCCGGCGCGTACACCGAAAGCACTTACCGCTCCAATCAGGCCGACCTGCAAAGGATACTGTTCCGCCAGCGCGTGGCCGTCAACATGGAGGGCCGTTCCACCGCCACGACGATGATCGGCCAGCCGGTGACGATGCCGGTGGCGCTCGCGCCCACGGGCTTGACGGGTATGCAACACGCCGACGGCGAAATTCTGGCGGCGCGCGCCGCGCGGGCGTTCGGCGTGCCTTTCACGCTCTCGACCATGAGCGTGAACTCAATCGAAGACGTGGCCGAACATGCCGGACGGGGTTTCTGGTTCCAGCTCTACATGATGCGCGACCGCGATTTCATCGCGCGCCTGATCGAGCGCGCCCAAGCTGCCGGCTGCGGGGCACTGATGCTCACGCTCGATTTGCAGATTCTGGGCCAGCGCCACAAGGACATCAAGAACGGCCTGTCCACTCCGCCCAAGCCGACCCTGGCCAACCTGCTGAACCTGGCCACCAAGCCGCGCTGGTGCTGGAATATGCTGGGGGCCAAGCGCCGTTACTTCGGCAACCTGGTCGGGCATGTCAAGGGCGTGTCGGACCTGCGCAACCTCTCGGTCTGGACCGCCGAGCAGTTCGACCCGCGCCTGTCTTGGGCCGACGTGGAATGGATTAAAAACCGCTGGGGCGGCAAGCTCATCCTCAAAGGCATCATGGAAGCCGAAGATGCGCATGCCGCCGCGCAAAGCGGGGCCGACGCGCTCATCGTCAGCAACCACGGCGGGCGGCAGCTCGACGGCGCGCCCTCCTCCATTGCGGCGCTGCCGGCCATTGTCCAAGCAGCAGGCCGGGACATCGAAGTGCATTTCGACGGCGGCATCCGCAGTGGTCAGGACGTGCTGCGCGCCATCGCCCTCGGTGCGCACAGCGTCTATATAGGCCGCGCCTTTCTCTACGGCCTGGCGGCTTTCGGCGAAGCGGGCGTGGCCAAGGCGCTGCAAATCATTCAGAAGGAACTGGACATCAGTATGGCCTTCTGTGGCCGCACCCAAATCATCCAAGTGGATCGTTCCATCCTTCGGCCCGGCACTTATCCGGTAGCGGGGCAGTAACCGCGTCCGTGCTCACGGCCAGCAAACACGCCCGCGCCTTGGCCCAGACCTGATCGGGCGGCAGGGCTTTGAGCCGGTGGTCGCTCCATACCTGACGCCACAGCCGCGCGCCGCGCTGACCGTGGCGCAAGCCCAGCATGTGGCGCGCAATAGCTGACCAGGGCGTGCCGTCTTCCCGCGCCTCACGCTGCATGTAATCCACCATGACGGCTTCCACGCTGTCAACCGTGAGTGGACAGGGCTGCCCGCCCAGGAATTTTTCGTCCCAGCCGCTCAGCCACCAGGGCTGGTGATAGGCAGCGCGCCCGATCATCACGCCATCGACGTGCATCAAGTGCGTGGCGATTTGCGCATCGTCGGTCACGCCGCCGTTGAGCACGATGGTTAGATCGGGAAAGTCACGCTTGAGCCGATAAACCACGTCATAACGCAACGGCGGAATTTCCCGGTTTTCCTTGGGCGACAAGCCTTCCAGCCAGGCGTTGCGGGCGTGCACGATAAACACGCCGCAACCGGCTTGCGCCACCGCGCCGACAAAATCGCGTACAAAGCTGTAACTTTCCTCGCGGTCGATGCCAATGCGGTGCTTGACGGTGACGGGTACCGCCACGGCATCGAGCATGGCCTTGACGCCATCGGCGACCCGTTGCGGCTGCAACATCAGACACGCGCCGAACGCGCCGCGCTGTACCCGGTCGCTGGGGCAGCCGCAATTGAGGTTGATCTCGTCATAGCCCCAACGCTGGCCGATACAGGCGCAAGCGGCCAGTTCCACCGGATCGCTACCGCCCAGTTGCAGCGCAACGGGATGCTCACTTTCATCCATGCGCAGCAGACGGCGCTCAATATCCGCCCCGCCATGCAGCAGTGCGCCGGTGGTCACCATCTCGGTGTACAGGCGCGTGTGCCGCGTCAATAGCCGATGCAGATAGCGGCAGTGCTTGTCGGTCCCATCGAGCATCGGCGCAACGGACAGCCGCCAAGGGGAAAAGGGGAACCCTGGAGAACTCATGCTGCATTGTCCAACATGATGCGCGGCTTCAAAGGGCGATAGTCACAAGCGATCACAAAACTAAATATTCAAGGCAACGCTGCACCGGTTATCTACCGTTTTCATGGTGATAATTCACCCTCAACCCAGGGTTATCAGCATGGGCAACGAACCGAAATACCCTATCCATACCAACGGTACGCAAAATCGCGACTGGTGGCCCACAGACTTTGGGCACTACGGCGGCTTATTCATTCGCATGGCCTGGCACAGTGCCGGTCCCCATCGCGCTGGCGATGGGCGCGCGCGTGAATTTGGTGTTCGGTTCCAACGCCGTACTGCGCGCGTTGGTCGAGGTCTATGCTTCATCCGATGCCCAGGAAAAATTCGTCCGCGATTTTGTCGCCGCGTGGGTCAAGGTGATGAATCTGGATCGCTTCGATTTGGTCACTCGATAAACCTGTTCCTTTCACAACCGGAAACGCCACTATGGACATCGCCACGGTCAAACATGTTTTACTCTGGTGCACGATCATCGACTACGTGATTTTGCTGGTCTGGTTCGGCGCGCTGATGGTGGCGCGCGACCCGCTTTACCGGCTGCACACGCGCTGGTTCCGGCTGGAGCGGGTGCAGTTCGACGCCCTGCATTACGGCGGCATGGCGGTGTTCAAGATCGGCATCCTGCTGTTCAACCTTGTGCCGCTGATTGCGCTGTGCATCGCAGGTTGACGCGCGCACAGCTCGGACTTCCATGAAAAAACCCCGCCGTGCGGCGGGGTTTTGATGGGCGCGTCGGCGGGTCAGCCCATATGCAGGCCGCCGTTGCACGAAAAATCGGCGCCGGTGGTAAAGCCCGAATCATCGCCTGCCAGCCAGGCGACGATGGAGCCGATCTCCTCGGTAGTACCCAGGCGTTTGACCGGGATGGTACCGACGATTTTTTCCAAAACTTCGGGTTTGATGGCGCGCACCATGTCGGTGCCGATGTAGCCAGGGCTGACGGTGTTGACGGTGACGCCCTTGGCGGCCAACTCCTGCGCTAGCGCCATCGTGAAGCCGTGCATACCGGCCTTGGCCGCCGAATAGTTGGTTTGCCCGGCTTGGCCTTTTTCGCCGTTGACGGAACTGATCTGGATGATGCGGCCCCAACCCCTTTCCACCATGTCCGGCACCACCTGTTTGGTGACGTAGAACATACTGCTCAGGTTAGTGTCGATCACCGAGCGCCAATCTTCGGGCGTCATTTTCAGGAACATGCGGTCGCGCGTAATCCCCGCGTTGTTGACCAGCACGTCGATTGGCCCGTGTTCGGCCTTGGCCTTGGCGAAAGTTTCCACCGTCGACTGCCAGTCGGCCACGTTGCCGGCGCTGGCATAAAAGGTGAACCCCGCAGCCTTTTGTTCTTCGAGCCACTTCTGATAATCCCGCGTTGGGCCGCAGCCCGCAATGACTTTGAAGCCAGACTTGAACAGACGGTGACAGATGGCAGTACCGATGCCGCCCATGCCACCCGTGACGTATGCAATTTTTTGAGCCATTTGACTTTGTCTCCTTAGTTGATCGAAGTGAGGAATTCATCATATCCTGTTCGCCGCCGGAATGGCCAGCGGCGCGAACAGCATTTCTCTTTCAGCGCTCCACCGCCAGGGCAACGCCCATGCCGCCGCCGATGCACAGCCCGGCCACGCCTTTTTTGGTGTTGCGGCGCCGCATTTCGTGCAACAGCGTGACGAGAATACGGCAGCCCGAAGCGCCGATGGGGTGGCCGATGGCGATGGCGCCGCCATTGACGTTAACCTTGGCGGTATCGACGCCCAGCAGCTTGTTGACGGCGGCGGCCTGCGCGGCAAAGGCTTCGTTAAGCTCGAATAAATCCACGTCGCCGATATTCCAGCCCGCCCGTTGCAAGGCTTTGGGCACAGCGTAAGCCGGCCCCAGGCCCATTACCGCCGGTTCCAGCGCCACGGTGGCAAACGAGGCGATGCGCGCCAGAGGCTTCAAGCCTAGCGCCGCAGCTTTTTTCGCGGTCATGACAACCACTGCCGCCGCGCCATCGTTGATGCCACTGGCGTTGCCAGCGGTCACGGTGCCATCCTTGGCAAAAGCGGGTCTGAGCTTGGCCAGCACTTCGGCACTGGTCTTTTTGTTGATGAACTCGTCACTGTCGAACACGATCGGGTCGCCCTTGCGCTGCGGCACGGTGACAGGCGCGATCTCGTCCTTGAAGCGGCCCGCCTCCTGCGCGGCGGCGGCTTTTTGCTGGCTGCCCAGCGCCAGCGCGTCCTGCGCTTCGCGCGTGATGCCTTCCTGCTTGGCGACGTTCTCGGCGGTGATGCCCATGTGGTAATTGCCATAAACATCCCACAGACCATCGACGATCATCGAGTCCTGCAACTTCCAGTCGCCCATGCGCTGGCCATCGCGGCTGCCGGGCAGCAGGTGTGGGCTTACGCTCATGTTCTCCTGCCCGCCCGCGATGCCGATGTCGTAGTCGCCCGCGTTGATGGCTTGCGCTGCCAGCATCACCGATTTGAGGCCCGAACCGCACACGGCGTTGATGGTCATGGCCGGCACATCCTTGGGGAGGCCGGCCTTGAGCAGCGCCTGCCGCGCCGGGTTCTGGCCGCAGCCGGACGCCAGCACCTGTCCCATGATGACCTCGCCCACCTGCGCGGGGTCGAGATTGGCGCGCGCCAGCGCCGCCTTGATGACGACGCTGCCCAACTCGGCTGCCGGTGTCGTAGCCAGTGTGCCGCCAAATTTACCTACCGCGGTACGTGCCGCGGAAACGATCACGATGTCTTCCATTTGCCGTTCTCCTGAAAAAATTGTTGAGTATTCTTTGGGTCAACCTATGCCTTATTCATAGCCACTGCCGGAAATAGGTCAACCACCCGTGCCGCACCCAGACTACCCAAACGTAGCTCTCCGGGATGTTTTGAAGTTTATACGCACAACCAAATTTCAAGGCTTGGCACAAGCGCTTTTCAAGCTTTTGCCTTGACGTAGCGCCCCGGCGCCGGTTCAATAGCCCGGTATTGAGGCGCTTTGCCGTAACCGCGCGGCGCGGCAATGGTGCGTCCGGCGTGGCTTTTCAACCAGGCTGCCCAATCGGGCCACCAGCTTCCGGGCAGTTCCTGGGCGCCTGTCAGCCAAGCATCGAACACGGATGGGAATTGGCCATCCTCGCGCAGCCAATGACTGCGCTTACCCGCCGCCGGCGGGTTGATGACGCCCGCGATATGGCCCGACGCGCCCATTACGAAACGCTTATCGCCCGGCAATCTCTGGGTGCTGGCATACGCGCCGCGAATCGGCACGATGTGGTCTTCGTGCGAACCGTAGATATAGACCGGGATGTCGATTTGACCCAAGTCGATCTTTTCGCCGCACACCGTGCATTTACCGGGCTTGACCAGGTTGTTTTCCAAATAGGTGTTGCGCAGATACCAGGCATAGAACGGCCCGGGCAGATTGGTCGAGTCGCTGTTCCAGTACAACAGGTCGAACGGGGGCGGCGTTTCGCCCTTGAGGTAATTGCCGACCACGTAGTTCCACACCAGATCGTTGGGCCGCAGAAAGCTGAAGGTCGTTGCCAAATCCTGCCCTTTGAGCAAACCGCCTTTACCCATTTCCTGTTCGCGGTATTGCACGAAGCCCTCGTCGATGAACACATCCAGCACGCCGGTGTCGGAAAAATCGAGCAGCGTAGTCAAGAAGGTCGCGCTGGCCACCGCTCGCTGGCCGCGCGCGGCCAACACCGCCAGCGCCGTTCCCAGAATGGTGCCGCCCACGCAAAAGCCGAGCGTATTGATCTGCCGGCTGCCGGTAATTTCCCGCACCGTCTCAATCGCCCGGATGGCGGCGTGCTCAATGTAATCGTCCCACGTGGCCTGGGCCAACGATGCGTCGGGGTTGCACCAACTGACCACGAAGGTGCGGTGCCCTTGACTGGTCGTGTAGCGCAGAAAAGAATTGGCCGGCTGCAAATCCAGAATGTAGTACTTGTTGATGCACGGCGGAACGACCAGCAGCGGACGCGCGTGGACCTTGTCGGTCAGCGGCTTGTATTCGATGAGCTGGAAATAATCGTTCTCGAACACCACCGCGCCCTCGGTAGTGGCGACATTGCGCCCGACCTCGAACTGGCGCTCGTCGGTCATCGACACGTGGCCGCGCCTCATGTCCTCGAGCATGTTCTGGATGCCCTTGGTCAGGCTCTCGCCCTTGGTTTCGATGGCCTTTTGCAGCGCTTCCGGGTTGAACGCCAGATAGTTGCTCGGTGCGGCGGCAGCCACCCATTGCTCGACGGCAAAACGCAGCCGGTTGCGCGTTTTGACATCGCCCTCGGTGGCGTTGGCCAGCGCCAGCAGCGTGCGCGCGTTGAGCAAATACGCCGCCGCCATACCCGAGGCCAACGGGTTATGCGACCACGCTGGATCTGCAAAGCGCTTGTCTATGGGCGCGCCTGTGCCTTTGAGGCTCTGGTTCCACAACTCGCCCACGGCTCGCACGTAATCGCTTTGCAGTTGCGCCAGACGTTCGGGTGCAATCCGCAACGCGCCCATCGCCGGGCTGCCCAGTCCGGTCTGCTGCCCTTTGTCCTGAGCCAACATGCCCGCCGCCGTTTGGAACGCCTGCTCCCAGTTCCCCTGCGGCGCAACCAGTGCCGCCAAGGCGCGCGCCGCCGCATCGGGATCAAAGCCAGTCCAAAGCGCGGCGAAGGATGGTGATGTTGTGGTCACGTTTGTCTCCTTATCCTGTTCCTATTATGTGGGCACTCTGCCGACGCTGCTCTTGTCACATATTCATGAATGCACAAAAGAGCGTCAAACGCAAGTGTCGCATTCCCGCGATTCCAGAGACGCTATCCCTGGTTCATGACCAGAGCGGTCATGCGCCAATTGTTAAGCGTACCCGCTGATTCTTGCCGGTGTTCAGGGGTGATGTTCGCGACGGGCGTGACCGATGTGCCAGCGCCGAATGCCTCAGATCGGGTGCTCGCCGTTCACCGCAAGGTAATACCGAGCGCACGCAGCGCATCACCGATCGCCGCAACCGCGCCGCGAATCTCGTGCGCGCCCAGGGCGCCGATGCAGCCGACGCGAAACGTTTCCAGCGTTGTCAATTTGCCCGGATACAGCACGTAGCCCGCGTTGCGCACCGCGGTGTAAAGCGCCGCAAAGGTGTAGGCCGGATCAGCGGGCGCGTGGAACGTGACGATCACCGGAGCCTGTGCGCTCGCGTCGAGAAACGGCACGAAGCCCAGCGCGCGCATCCCGTCTATCAGTGCCGCGCAGTTTTCCGCGTAGCGTGCGCCGCGCGCCGGTTGCCCGCCTTCGCCAAGGAACTGGTCGAGCGCAGCGCGTAATGCGGCCACCACGTGCGTGGGCGGCGTGAAACGCCATTGCGACGTGCGCTGCATATAGACATACTGGTCGTACAGATCGAGCGCCAGCGAGGGCGAACGTCCCGCGCTGGCTTCGAGCAGCGCGCGCCGCGCCAGCACGAAGCCCATGCCGGGTACGCCTTCCAAGCACTTGCCGCTGGCCGAGATCAAGGCGTCGATTCCGCTGTCCGCCAGCGAGATCGGCAATGCGCCAAAGGAACTCATGGCATCGACGATCAGACGCTTGCCGCGCGAGCGGCAGATAGCGGCGATGGCGTCGAGCGGATTGAGTAGGCCGGCACTGGTTTCCAGCTGCACCATCACGACGTGCGTGATGCCCGAATCGCCTGCCAGCGCGTCGTCGATGGCGCCAGCGTTTGCCGGTTCGCTCTCCGCGAACGGCAGCTCGACGCACGCAATGCCAAGCCGCCGCAGGATCGTGATGATTCGCGCGCAGTACGCGCCATTGTTCGGAACCAGCACGCGACTATCGCGCGGCACCAATGTGCCGATGGCCGCTTCGACCGCGAAGGTACCGCTGCCTTGCAGCGGCACGCAGACGAACTCGTCGCCGCCATTGGCGATCCGCACCAAGTCTTTGCAAACGCTTTGGGTCAGTTGATTGAAGGCGGTATCCCACGATCCCCAGTCGTGCAGCATCGCTTCGCGCGTCGCGCGCGAGGTTGTCAGCGGACCAGGCGTAAGCAGGATCGGATCGCGTTCAGGCATGAGGTTTTCTCTCTGAAAAAAGTTGAGACACCGCACAGGTTAGCGGCTCCATGTGTCACTTTTGAGAAACCCCGGACACCGTCACGAAGCTGTCATTGAACGTGGTGAAACTTTCGTTGCCGCGAAAGGCCGGAACACCCGGTTGCGGCGGAACGGCAGATCGTCCTCCGTGCGAACGGAACCTTTGCCGATCGACCGTTCGTGATTCCACCTAACGGAGAACCAATATATGAGGCATTTGAATTTTCTGCGCGGCGGCATGTGGCGCCGCATTGCGTTGGCGGCTTGCGCGGCTGCGTTGCTGCAAGGCGTTGCGATACGCGCACAGGCGGCCACCGTCGTGCTGTACACAATGGATGGCCTGGAGAACCTGTACCGCGACGTGCTGCCCGCGTTTGAAAAGCAGGAAGGCGTGAAAGTCAATATCGTGACGGCGGGCAGCGGCGAAGTGGTCAATCGGGCCAATATCGAAAAGGATGAACCGAAAGCCGATGTGCTCGTCACGACGCCGCCTTTCATTCAGCAAGCCGATCAAATGGGCCTGTTGCAGCCGTACCGCAGCATCAACTATGCGAATGTGCCGGCAATGGCAAAAGCTGACGATGGTTCGTGGGCGACGTTCGTGAACAACTATTTTTCGTTTGCCATTAATCCGTCGGTAGTCAAAAATCCGCCGAAGACGCTGGCCGATTTGCTGCATCCCGATTACAGCGGCAAGGTCGCCTACTCGAACCCGGCGACGGCGGGCGACGGAATGGCGGTCATCATTCTGGCCAATGCGTTCATGGGCGAGAACCAGGCGTTCGACTATTTGGCAAAACTCGAGCGCAACGCCAAGTTCCATACCAAAGGCACCGGTTATCTGGACGTGTTGCTGTCGCGTAACGAAATCACCGTCGCCAACGGCGATTTGCAAATGGACCTCGACGATGCGGAGCACGGCGGCCTTTCGATCCAGCCGATCTTTATCGCTCCGAAGGAAGGCGAGCCGCCAACGACATTCCAGCTGCCGTATGTCATCGGGCTTATCAAGGGCGGTCCTAACCAGGACGTTGGCAAGAAGCTGATCGACTATCTGATGTCCGTCAGTGTGCAGGCGAAGGTGCCCGAAATGTTCGGCATTCCGGCCCGTACTGATGTACCGCTCACAGGCAAGAACGGGGATGCCATCAAGCGTGCGATTGCCGGCGTGAAGCTGATCCCGGTTGACTGGAATGCGGTGCTGGCCAAAAAGCCTGAGTGGATCGAACGTTGGAACAAGGAAGTGATCGGTGATTCTGGCAAGCAGACTCAAGTGGCCAAGCCGCAGTGAATTTGCGCTGCCGCCGCGACCGGTCCAGCGCAGGGGAGAACCCGGCGTGAACCGTATGTACGGCACATCCTGGCCCGTTCAGCCCGGCGCGGCCACGCCGGGCGGTATGCGCATCGCGCATTTGAGCGTGCGTTATGGCGCGCGCACGGTGCTGGACAACCTGTCGCTCGACATCGGTGCGGGCGAACAGCTGGCCGTTCTCGGCAAAAGCGGCTGCGGCAAGACGACGTTGCTGCGCTTCATCGCCGGTTTCGTCAAAGCTGACGGGTTGGCGGGCACGCTGACTGTCTCTGGCCGCGACCTTACGCACATGCCGCCGCACAAGCGCAACATGGGCCTGCTATTCCAAAGCTATGCGCTGTTCCCGCATCTGACGGTATCCGAAAACGTGGCGTTTGGATTGCGCGCCCGGCGCATGTCATCTGGCGAGATTACGCGGCGCGTGACGGATGCGCTCAAGCTCGTGCAGATGGGCGACAGCGGCGGTCATCTGCCCGCGCAACTTTCGGGCGGTATGCAACAGCGGGTCGCGCTGGCGCGTGCGCTCGTGATCGAGCCGGATGTGCTGTTGCTTGATGAACCGTTGTCCGCGCTCGATGCCAACCTGCGTGCATCGGTGCGTAGCGAGTTCAAGGCGCTGCATGAGCGCCTGCCGAAACTGACCGTGATCTATGTGACGCATGACCGCGACGATGCACTGGTGCTGGCCGATAGGGTGCTGTTGATGCGCGATGGACGGATCGCGCAACTGGGCACGCCGCAGCAGTTGTATGACACCCCCGCGGACGGTTTCGTCGCGCGTTATCTGGGTGCGGCCAACCTGTTGCCGCCGCACGTCGTCTTTCCGTCCGGCGATCCGCGTCACGGCGTATGCGACAAGGTGGCGTGCGTGCGACCGGAGCGGTTGACGATCCGCCCGCATGGCCGGGGGCGGTTACATGGTACGGTCACATCGGTCGAATGGCACGGCGCGGCGCTGTCGCTGGCCGTGATGCTCGACGCGGCGCGCGGCGAACCGGTATTGGTGACGCTACAGCGCGGACGCGATCCGGCGCCTGATCGCGGTATGCGCGTATCGCTCGATTGCGAGGCCGATGATGCCGTCCTGGTTACCCCTTGATCGGGGCGCGGCGCTGAACGCTGCGCAAATGGCCGACGCCCGAATGGGTGCGTTGGCTGCCGCGCACGATATGGCCGCACGTCGCCGCCAGTGGCGGGCATGCTTGCGGGTTGTCGCACTCGTCGCCGCCGTGCTTGGGCCGCTGGTCCTGTATCCGCTGACCCGGCTGGTGCTCTTGAGCGCGATTGGCGAGCATGGTCCGACGCTTACCGCATACCGGGCCTTTTTTGCCAGTCACGACATCCGAAACGTGCTGGGTACGACGCTGTGGGTGCTGCTGGCGAGCGCGGGCGGCGCGTCGTTGCTCGGCATCTTGCTCGCGGCGCTGCTGTTCTTCCGGCCGTTTCCTGGCGCGTCTCTGATTACCCGTTTTCTGGAACTGTATGTCGCGTTTCCGTCGTTCCTCGTCGCGTTCACGCTGGTCTTTTTGTATGGCTCGCAAGGTGCGGTCAGCATCGGCTTGCAGCGCCTGCTCGGGCTGGATGCGCCGCCGCTGGATTTTCTGTTCGGCGCCAGCGGCGTGATCTTCGCGCAAATGGTGTTCTACACGCCGTTCGTGGTGCGGCCGACGCTCGCGGCATTCGCCACGCTCGATCCGCGCCTGGTCGAGGCGGCATCGAGCCT
>JAIRRE010000317.1 GCA_031256125.1 Burkholderiaceae bacterium | reverse complement strand
TACTGAAACGGCTGGGGGGCGTTCCCGGCTGACCCGTGGGCTGATAACCGGGGATGTTTTCACGCAGCGAACTGATGGGGTCCATGCCCAGCCGCGTCAGCCCAGACAGTTCGAGCTGGAACATCAGCCGCTTGGTCACGGTGGCGGTCGTGGTTTCGAGCTTTTCCAGCACCACGCGGCCCACCCAGCAGCCCGCATCGTATTCCACGCCGAGGATGCCGTCGATCATCTGGTGATCGATGATGCTGTAGTTCAGCCGCCCGACGCCATACCAGCTTCCGCCTTTGCACGCGCCGCCTTTGCGGTCTGAAGGATTTTCGGTACGGTCCACCTGCCGCTGGGCGCGCTCAAACAGCGGCCACTGAAAGCCGATGTCGTAGTACTCATTATTCAAATTGAGGTCACGGCTGTAGGCGAAATTCACCAGCCGCAGCGGGCCAGGCGCGTAGTGCAAGTTGAGCGTGGTGTTCGTCGATTGGTGGGTGTTGGTGTTGTATTGCAGCACCGTGTCCACGCTCCAGCGCGGATCCCAGCTTACGCCGCCGCCGAGCATTACATCCGACCAGCCGCGCCCGCTGGGCGTTTGACCGGGCACCGTGACCTGTTGCGGCGAGAAGCGGTAACGCTGCGCCACTGCCAGTTGCAGCAATTCCGAACCCGAGTTGGGGTCGAGCAGCCGGCTGGTTACACCGCCGGTGACGGTGTTTTCGTTGGAAAACCGGTCGTGACCGACAAAAGTGTTGTCCACCCAGATGGAGGCGAAATTGAAGTCATACGGGCCGGTATCGTAGAGCGGGATGTTGTTCTGGTTGCGGTTGGGCGTATAGACATACAGCAGCCGCGGTTCCAGCGTTTGCGTGAAGCTCCGGCCAAAGTAGCGCGCATCGCGCTCGAATATGAGGCCGCTGTCCAGGCTTGCCGTCGGCACCACGATGTTGGCCGTACTGCCATTGACGCCGGCGCCCGTGAGGGCGCTGCTGAATTGATAGTTGACCGCGTTAAGCTCCACCTTGGGCGTGAGAAATCCCCAAGACTGCCGCCACGGATGCGAAAGCCAGGCATCGAGATACGTCCGGTTGGCGTTGGGCTGGCTGGTAAGCGCGGACGGAGCCTGAAAGCGCGTGTAATCGCCCTCGACGGAATAGTCCCAGTCGCCCGTGCCATTGGTGGCGGCTGTACGCCCCCAGCGCACGTTGAGTTCGGGCAAGCGCGCGTAGGGCGGGACGATGATCGAGGTCGGCTCCTGCAGCACCTGCCACGACTGGGCGCTCAGCGACACACTCCAGTCGCCATACTTGCCCGGATGCGCCCAGCTCAGCGACCCGTCGTTGTCAAGCAGGCGCGAAAGGTTGAACAGCCCCTGTTGCGGGAAATCCTGCCAGTAATTGTTGTCGCTCACGCGGTTGAAATTCAGGCCAAACCCGATATGGCCGATGCTCGAGAAGCCGGTGTCGAAATTCCCGTCATCGTGCGCGAACAGCCCCCAGCGGTTGCGGTTGCGCAGCAGATCGTAGGGCATGTAGACCGCTTCCAGAGTGCCTTTGTAATTGCTTTCGAGGTAACGGAACTCGCCGTCGAATTCCTCTCCCCGGCGCGTCATGACCGTCGAGGTCAGCGTCGCGTCGCGGTTGGGCGCAATGTTCCAGTAATACGGGAGCGCCAGCGTCAAACCGCTTTGGTTGTCCAGCCCGAAAGTCGGCGTCAGCCAGCCCGATAAGCGCTCGCTCGACAGCGGGAAGGTCAACGACGGCGCGGCCAGAATCGGCACGCCCTTGAACACGATCACCCCATCCTCGGCCTGGCCCATGCCGGTGTCCTGGTCGATCGACATGCGCTTGGCGCGCAGCACCCAGTCGGGCTTCCAGTCCGGGTTGCTGGCCGACTGGATGTCGCCCTGCTGCGGAATGACCGGGTCGCCGGGCCGGCATGTGGTGTAGTTGCCATTGATGATGACCGAGCGATCCGGGTCGAGCAGATCGACCCGTTCGGCCTGCCCGTGTCCGCCATTGATGAGCAGCTCGTAGGAAGGGTGCAGGAACACGCCCTCCATCGCATCGGTCTGCACCCGCCCTTGCGGTGCGCGGTAGCGGTTGCCGCCGTCGTTGGCGTGCACGTTACCCAGTACCGTCACCACATCGGTCGTTTGGTCGTAGCGCATCTGGTCGGCGTGTACCGACAGGCCCGGACGGCGCAGTTCGGCATTGCCATTGACCACGGTTTCCAGATCTGGCCGCCCGCTGATCTGGTTGCCGGAGAGAAACGAGGGTACACCGTGGCCAGACGGGGCCACCTTCTCGGCCAGCCTGGGGGTGGCGCGCAGGGTGACCGGCGTGTTCGCCAAAGCGCCGGTATCAGCCTGATCGGCCGGATCGGTTTGGCTGGCGGATGGAACCGTTGCAGCGCCGGAACCGCTCTGCGCGCGCGCTGGCACCAACGCGCACGCCACCGCCAGCAGCGCCACAGCCAGCGCCGTGGCCCGCATGGCATGGCAAGGCACAGCGGTGGTAACGGGGAACGGCGGCACGGAAAACAACAGAGGGAAGAAGTTGGCGCAAAGCCAAAGTCAAGTCGAAGATACAAAAGGAACAATTATCCATGCCGGGTGTTAAGCGTTTCGTATCCAGCGTTCGGCGCACGCGCAACGAGGGTTATGTTCCCGAAACAAAAAAGGAACGCGGATGAACACTCCGCAGTTTACGGCGCTGCCCTTGCTATACTGCCGCCAGTTCTAGCGCCGATTTGCATCCTGCTTGCGGGCGCTTTATCAAGTTCAGCTAAAGACGGATCCGCACAACCCGGCTTCGCTTCTTTGGCGTACCGGGTTTTTTGTTGCCATGCCGCTTGTCGTTCAGCCGCAGTCGATGCACTTCCAGGCGCCGCTCGCGCTGGCCAGTGGCGCGCGCCTGACCGATTACCAGCTCGCCTACGAAACCTACGGGCAATTGAATGCGGACAAAAGTAACGCGGTGTTGATCTGCCACG
>JAIRRE010000244.1 GCA_031256125.1 Burkholderiaceae bacterium | reverse complement strand
CATTTCTTCATGGTGTGGAATGCTTTTTCCCATTCAGTTAAAAAAAGCAAAATACATACCGGCATAAAAAAGGGGCCTCTGACGAGGCCCCGATTTGCAAAAATCCTGGAAAATAACGGTGAATACCGTTAAACCCGGATTAGCGGCAGTTGGCGGGCACGTATTTTTGGGGGACAGTTCCCAGCAAGGTGATGGCGCCATCAATATTCGCCTTGGCATAAGTGTTGCCCGCAGAAACACAAGCCCAATCCAGCGAACCAGATTCAGCGGCGGATGACAATTGGTCGGCCAATGTCATGGAACCATTAACGCCTTTTCCGGCTCCGTTTTGAACATATGGCAACATTATAATGTTGTTACCGCTAACCTGGGTGCCCGCAGCGTCCTGGTAAGTAACATAGATGTTGCCAGTGGCTGAGCCGGCGGTAGGCGTACCACAAAGACCAGTCGTCGCGTCGCCAGCAGCTTCAAAGCACACGGAACTCACATACTTGGAATTTGCGCCTTTGCCTTTAGCTTGACCATTCCAGTCGGTTTCGACGGCTCCCAAGTCGTTTTGAGTGGCAAAACCATCCACCGCCACAGTGGTTTTAGCCGGTTCAACCAGGCTCAGGCCTTCGGTAACGCGGGTGCGAACCAGATAATCCTGATATGCGGGCAGCGCCAGCGCGGCCAGAATACCGATAACGGCGATAACAATCATCAGTTCGATGAGCGTGAAACCTTGTTGCAGCTTTTTCATGGTGTTTACTCTCTTTAAAGAAAAGGGTGAAGGGTGAAAATGAAATGCGTTTGCTTTGTGCCTGAAGGCGCTTGGCAGGTGCATACCCTTTACCTTCGCAACGCCCATGCCAACCCCCTTGTCCGAGAGGAGATGCCATCGAATCTGAATGCAACCAGTTACTCAACGTTACATTTCTTGTCCTTCATTGACGATTTGTGTCGGATTGTTACGTTGATGAGTCGGTTGTTGTGAACTGACTTCGATTGGCAAGAATTGTCAATTTGTGAAAATGTGGTCGTTCCCGACGATTGGACGTGCGCCGCGTCAGGTTCCGCGCCGCGCGACGCAAGGAAGAAGGGAAAGCCCGCGCCATTTGCCCTCTCCCGCCCCTTCGGGGCACCCTCTCCCGCAAGCGGGAGAGGGAAGACTCACGCTACAGCGCTACATCATGAGAGAAATTTCGACCCAAGCCTATACAAAAACTCCCCTCGCCCGCTTGCGGGGAGAGCGTAGCGAGGGGGGCGAAGCCGGCTGGGGGAGAGGGGAAGCGCGCTCAAATCCGAATCCAAACCGCCCTATCGACAGTTGGCGGGCACATATTTGGCGGGGATGCCCTTGGTGGCGCCTGCGGCTATGGCGTCGTCGATACTGGCTTTGGCGTAAGCGTAGCCCGAAGAAAGGCAGGCCCAATCCAGCGGGCCGGAGGCAGAACTGTTTTTCAATTGGTCGGCCAATGCCATGGCGCCGTTAACGCCACTCCCGCCCCCGTTTTGAACGTAAGGGATCATTTCAATACCCAGAGCGGAAACCGGCGAACCGGCAGCGCCCAGGAAGGTGATATTGATGACGCCCGTGGGTGCGGCGATACCGCTGATGTTGGTGCAGGTGTTTGTCTGGCCGGGAGTGCCTTCAAAACACACGGTGTCCACATACTTGGAGTTTGCACCCCGGCCATTGGCTTGCTGGTTCCAATTTTCTTCGGCGCTGGCCAGGTCGGTTTGAGTGGCTACGCCATCGACGGCCACGCTGGTTTTGGCCGGTTCCATGAGGACCAGACCTTCGGTGATACGGGTGCGGATTAGATAATCCTGATAGGCGGGCAGCGCCACTGCGGCTAAAATGGCAATGACGGCGATAACGATCATCAGCTCGATAAGTGTGAAACCGTGTTGCAGCTTTTTCATAGTATCTCCTGGGCGAGACAAAAAATGGTTTTTGAAAGATATTCAAAGTGCATTTTTTGTCTCTCAACGCAAAAAAACATGCGCGCGATTACAGCAGCACTGTTCATGCCGACGAAGTTACTTTTTGCTATGTTTGTGTCAAAATATTTGAGTGCGGCCGCTGGTGGCTGTTGGAATAGGGGCGGCGGTTACCCGTATCTGGCTTGCGGTAAATGTGACATCGGCCTGGATGGAGGGGGCTGCCGCAGGCAGAAAAGGGCTGTGCCGGTCAACAAACGGCAGCAATGACTCGCATTCGTGGCCGGTTATTCCTGTTGTATGATGTCGCGGCTAGTTTTCCAAGGGCTGAATACCATGCAGGCACACCGCAAATTCCTTTCATCGAAGGCCGCCTTTTTTACAGTAACGGCGCTGGCGCCTGTCTGTGGCTTGCACGCGGCGAACGCGCCTGCCGCTACGCCGCCGCCAGCGGCGGCAACGTCTGCGGTTTCGGGAATTGAGGTGCCGACGCTCAGCGGCAAGATCAGGGTAGCGCCAGCCGCAATAGCCTCCGCGCCTGTGTCTGCGCCCCCACCGCCGCCAATGCCAACGCCGCCACCGCCGCCGCCGGTGTTGGTTCCAGCGACTCCTGCCGCCACGCCGCTGGCTGCGGCATCGGCTGCATCAGCGCCAGCGCCGGTTATTAAACCCATTGACATTAAAGCAGTGGCGCGCCACTTCAAATCGGGCGAGTTCAAAACCAGGATGGTGATGATAGGCCCCAATGGGCATCCGGGGCAGGAAACCGATACCTTGTGCATGAACGCTGAGACTGCGGAGGTGGTGGTTTCCGGCGTCATGAGCGGGCTGGCCGGGTGCGAGTTGCAAAGTTCGGAACCTCGTAAAAACGCTATTGCCGTGTCGGCCAATTGCCCGGCATCGGCTCAAATGGGGCCGAATTTCTATACCGGCATTCTGCACTGGGGCGCGGGCGGCAAGGTGATTGAGATGGAGACCAAGCACGTGGCGCTGGAACAAGGCCTGCCGACTGGCAAGACGCTACAGGCGATGCGCTACAAGTTGAGTTATCAATCACCGATGTGTCAGTAGCGCGGCGACGCCCGCCAACGCGGGCGTGACGGTTGGATTACCGTGCTGCCGCCGCTTGCGGCGTGCGAATCAGGTAGTCGAAGGCCGATAGCGCCGCCGCCGCGCCCGATCCAGCGGCCACCACGATTTGTTTGTAGGGCGCGGTGGTGCAGTCGCCTGCGGCAAAGACGCCCGGCGCGCTGGTCTGGCCCTTGGCGTCGGTGACGATTTCGCCCATGCGGTTGCGTTCTACCGCATCGCCCAGCCATTCGGTATTGGGCATCAGGCCGATTTGCACGAACACGCCTTCCAGCGATACGTTGACTTGCTCGCCGCTGTCGCGGCGCTTGAAGCTCAAGCCATTGACTTTGCCGCCCGCGCCGGTGATTTCGGCGATCTGCGCGTGGGTGTGGATAGTGACGTTGGATAGGCTGCGCAGCTTGGCAACCAGCACCGCGTCGGCTTTCAGCTCGGAGCGGACCAGCAAGGTCACGTGGTTGACCACGCCCGCCAGATCAATGGCCGCTTCCACGCCCGAATTGCCGCCGCCGATGACGGCCACGTCCTTGCCTTTAAACAGCGGCCCGTCGCAGTGCGGGCAGTAGGCCACGCCTTTGGTTTTGTATTCCTGCTCGCCGGGGCAACCGATGTTGCGCCAGCGCGTGCCGGTGGCGATGATGACGGCGCGGCTTTGCAACTGTCCGCCGTTATCCAGCGTGAGTGCGGCCAGGCCGCCCGGCTGCGCGGCAGGCGCGAGCGCGGCTACGCGCTGGGCGTTGATTACGTCCACGCCGTAGCTGCCCACTTGGTCGAGCAAGGCGGCGGCGTAGGCCGGGCCGGTGGTGTGCGCCAGGCCGGGATAGTTGGCAATGTCGTTGGTTTCGTTGACTTGGCCGCCCAGCCGCTCGGCGAGCAGGCCGGTGCGCAGGCCCTTGCGCGCGGCGTAGATGGCCGCCGTTGCGCCGGCAGGGCCGCCGCCGATGACGAGCACGTCAAATGGCGCTTTGGCGCGGAGTTTGGCCGCATCACGCTGGGCTGCGCCGGTATCGACTTTGTGCAGGATGTCTTCCAGTCCCATGCGGCCATTGGCGAAGAACTGGCCATTGAGAAAAACCGTGGGCACGCCCATGATTTCGCGCGCGTCGATTTCCGGCTGGAACAGGTCGCCGTCGATCACCGTGACTTTGACGCGCGGGTTCAAAATGGCCATCAGCGCCAGCGCCTGCACCACGTCGGGACAGTTGTGGCACGACAGGCTCATGTAGACCTCGAAGTCCAAGTCGATATCCAGCGCCTTGATTTGCGCCAGCAGTTCCGGCGCTTCCTTGGGCGGGTGGCCGCCCATCCACAGCAAGGCCAGCACCAGCGAAGTGAATTCGTGCCCCAGCGGAATGGCGGCAAACCGCAGCCGCGCGGCCTCTGCGGCGCGGCCCAGCGTGAAGGAAGGCGTGCGCGCATCTTGCCCGTCGGTGCGCAGCGCAATCAGGCCGGGGCGCATGGCGGCAATTTCGCCCAGCAACTCGCGCAACTCGCGCGATTTATCGCCGTCATCCAACGTGGCGACGATCTCGAACGGCTGCGTCACGCGCTCCAGATAGGCGGCCAGTTGTTGCTTGATGTCGCTGTCCAGCATGATGAAATGCTCCTGAATTGATAGCGGTCGGGGATAGACTTGCCGGGGAATAAAAAAGCCGGACGCCGACAAACCCTCGCAGCGCAGAGGGGCTTATCGTGCTGTCCGGCTGCTGCACCGCTGTTGGCGGGCGGGCAGGTTGCGGGCCGATCAGATTTTGCCGACCAGGTCCAGTCCGGGCTTGAGGGTCTTCTCGCCTTCCTTCCACTTGGCCGGGCAGACTTCACCGGGGTGATTGGCAACATAGAGCGCGGCTTTGACCTTGCGCAGCAACTCGGCGGCGTTGCGGCCGATGCCTTCGGCGGTAATTTCTTCGGCCTGGATCACGCCATTCGGATCGACGATGAAAGTGCCCCGATCCGCCAGCCCCTTGCCTTCGCGCAACACCTGGAAGTTTTGCGCCAGTTGCCAGTTTTGGTCGCCGATCATGGTGAACTTGATCTTGCCGATGGCGGCGGAAGTTTCGTGCCACACCTTGTGCGAGAAGTGGGTGTCGGTGGATACCGAATACACCTCCACGCCCAGCTTCTGGAACTCGGCGTAATGGTCGGCCAAATCTTCCAGTTCGGTCGGACACACGAAGGTGAAGTCAGCGGGGTAGAAGAACACTACCGCCCACTTGCCTTTGAGGGTGGCTTCGGTGACTTCGACGAACTTGCCATCGCGCAGCGCCTGGTTCTTGAACGGCTTGATCTGGGTATTGACGAGGGTCATGGTGTTACTCCGGGTGGGGTTGACGAAAGGGAAATCGCTGATGGATGAAAGTATAGGGGTGGACCTTTGAGGATGCGGCAACCAACCTATGAAGAATCCGTTCCTATGACGGTGTTACCCGCTCTTGCGAGTTCAGGCTTTTATGCCCTTTTCTTGCCGGGTTTTTGCTCCTCCAGCGGCAGTGTAATGGTGTGCAAATCCGGCTGCGTTTCGACCAGTACCAAAGGGCTTTCAAGGGGGCTTTCAAGGGGTGGGTGTTCCGTTGCCGCGATGGGCGCTGGCTCGCGGAACTCGTGGGCGAGCCGATGTTCGGCGGCGATGGCGGCCTCATCGCGCATGGTCACGGTTCCGCTGAAATGGGCGCCGGGATCTACTTGCAGGGTCCGGGCGCTGATGTCGCCGGAAATGCTGGCGGTCGCGTGCAAATGCAGGTTTTCGGCGTACACGTTGCCTTCGAGCTTGCCGATGACCAGTAAATCGACGCTGTACACGTCGCCCTGGACCAACCCGGTTTCGCCGATGATGGCGCTGCCCTGGCAACGCAGCGTGCCGTGGATCAGGCCATCGACCT
>JAIRRE010000215.1 GCA_031256125.1 Burkholderiaceae bacterium | reverse complement strand
CCGGACATGCTCGTGCAGGCGGCCAGCGACTTTGCCCCGCACGACGTGACCTTTTATCTGCGCGAACTGGCTGCCGCCTACCACAGCTATTACGATGCCGAGCGCATCCTGGTCGATGACCCGGCGGTGCGCCAGGCGCGGTTGGCCCTGATCGCCGCCACCGCGCAGGTGTTGCACAATGGCTTGAGTCTGCTGGGCGTTACCGCCCCGCGCAAAATGTGATGCCCACTCCGATACGCCTTTCCTCTCCCTGGCCTTCCCGGTCCGTCCGGTTCATGCGCGGCGGCACCATGCTGGGCCTGATTCTGGGGCTTGTCATCGGTCTGGCGGTAGCCTTGGCCGTGGCGCTGTACATCGCCAAAGTACCGATTCCGTTCGTCAACCAGGCATCCGTCCAGAGTGATGGGCAGGATGCCACCGAAACGGCCAAGAACCTTAACTGGAACCCCAACGCATCGCTGCAAGCCCGCGGGCCAGCGCTGTCCGCCAGCAATGCGGGCAGCGCCGTCGGCAATGCCGCGCCGTCGGCTGCCGGGACAGGTTATGCAAACCCCGCCGGCACACCGCAGCAATTGCCCGCCGTGCCGCCGCCGGTAGAAGTCGTACCGCCCGGCGGAGAATCGGCGGACAACAACGCGCCAGCGCCCGCGACGCACCCGGCCACGGCCAGCAACAGCGTCAATAATGCGCTCCAGCTGCCCGCGCAGGAGCGCGCCGGTCAAAGTCAAAACCACGGACGCCCCTCGTCGCAAGACCGATTGGGTGAGTTTGCGGCGGCGCGCGCGCGCGCCGTGGGTAACGCGGGCGCGAACGCGGACCAGGTCACCGCCACGCCCTTCACCTACTTTGTGCAGACCGGGGCGTTTACCACTTCGCCGGATGCCGACGCCCAGCGCGCACGCCTGTCGTTGCTTGGCATGGAAGCGGCCATTAGTCAGCGCGACCAGGCGGGCCGCCCCGTCTATCGGGTACGCGTCGGGCCATTTCAGAACAAGACCGCCGCCGACCAGATCAAGCAGCGACTGACCAGCAACGGCTTTGACGCGGCGCTGGTGCGTGTGCAGCGTTGAATCGCTCACGTGCATGGCGATAAAGAATCGCGGAAATTGGAATTTCGCGCGCTGGTTCACAATTCATTGATCCTTCCCGTTTTTCCTTAGGAGAAAATCCATGAAACGACGCACTTTCGCCTTGGCCGCCGCGCTGGCGGCCGCGCCGCCCGCCAGCTTCCTTTCGGCGTTGCCGGCCCACGCGCCAACCGGCGCGAAAAATTACAAGGAACTCAAGCCCCCGGTGCTGATGGACACGCCCGCCGGGCAGATCGAAGTGATCGAATTTTTTTCGTATGTCTGCCCGTTTTGCAAGAAGTTCGAGCCGACCTTCGAGGCGTGGATCAAAACCGTGCCCAAGGACGTGGCGGTGCGGCGCGTACATGTGGGTTGGAACCTGGATGGACTGCAGGGCGAACCGTTGCAGCGCATCTACTATTCGCTCGAAGCGCTGGGCCAGGTCGATGCGTTGCAGGCCAAGGTCTATACGGCCCTGCAAGACCAGCACATCCGCTTGAATCAGACCGATGTGCTGTTTGCCTGGGTCGCGATGCAGGGTGTGGATCGCACCAAGTTCGAGCAAGCCTACAAATCGTTCGGCGTGGCCAACCAGATTCAACGCGCCAACCTGGCCACGGATGCCTATCGGATAGAAGGTACGCCGGGCATGGGCGTCGGCGGGCGCTTTTCCACCGACATCGGCATGACGCGAGGCGCTGATCCGATGATCAAGCTCGTCAATACGCTTATCGACCAGGTGCGCCGGCACGGGTAAGGCAACGCATCATGTCATTCGCGCCAGTTGGCGCGAATGGGTTGAGCATTGCATTGCATTGCCCAGATGGCCACCTTCACTGGCCGATTGGCGGCGCATCCTCACGTCTCTGCGCCGGCGCGGGAATGAGGATTTGCGCCTTGTAGCGGTCCTTCAAATAATCGTAATAGGTGACTGATTCGGCGGCGCTCCATTGCTCGTCGTAACGGGCCAAGTCTTGCGCCGACTGCGTTTTATCCGGCGCAACCCAGGGCAGGACTTTTTGGACCTGCGCAATGGCGTAACCGCCCGCGCCCAAATCGACACCGATCAATGCCGGCAGTTTGGCCGGGTCGGCGCGCAGCACGGCTTCTACGAGCGCGGCGGGCTGTTGCCCGGCGTCCTGCCGCGACAAGGCCACCGGCGCGGCCAGCCCGCTGGCGCTGGCCGGTTTGGCTTGCCACGCCTTGAGTTGCTGCTGCCCGGCCTGCCGCGCTAGTTGCGCGCCGCGCTCGGCCAGATAGGCTGCCAGCACTTGATCTTTAACCTCGGCAAACAGCTTGGCGTGCGCCGGACTGTAGGCCAACACACGTCCGGCAATCAGTTGCCCCGGCCCGATTTCAATGGCTTGGGTGTTGCGCTTTTTTTCGCGCGCGTCGGCGCCAAAGATCGCGTCGAGAAACTTCGGATTGGCCAGCGCGCCTTGAACGCCCGGCGCGCTCGGCCGCGTTACCTCGGCCGTCTGAATGGGCAGCTTGAGCGGATCGGCGGCGGGCTGGAGCGAATCGCTCTGCTCGTATACCGTGTTGGTGAAAGTATCGGCCAGTTCATCGAATTTACTGGCGGCTTGCTGGGTGCGGTATTGGTCTTCCAGACGGGCGCGCACCTGCTCGAACGGCGGCACGCGGGCGGGCTTGATGCCGGTCAGGCGCACGATGTGGTAGCCGTATTGACTTTCCACCACGGCGCTCAGGTCGCCAGCTTTGGCCAGCGCGAACGTGGCCTTGGCAATGGTCGGATCCATGCCCTTGTCCTGCTCAAACCAGCCCAGGTCGCCGCCTTGCGCCGTGGTGGTGGTGTCCTGCGAATTCTTTTTGGCGACTTCGGCGAAGCTGTCGGGGTTTTGGCGCAACTGGGACAGCAGTTGTTCGGCACGCGCCTTGGCCTTGGCGCGGTCGGCGGCGGGAGCATCCTTGGGCGCGGTAATCAGGATGTGGCTGGCGCGCCGCTGTTCCGGTATGGTGAGCGCGGCGGCGTTTTGCTCGTAGTAGGTGCGCAGGTCGGCTTCATTGACCGTTATGCTGGGCTTGATGCTGTCGGCGTCGAGTACCACGTATTGAATTTTGGCTGATTCAGGGGCTTGGTATTGCGCCACATGCGCTGTGTAGAACGCCTCCAGATCGGCAGCGGCGGGATTGAGTTTGGCGCTGTAATCGCCCGGTTTGAACAACGCGATGCGCACCTGGCGCCGCTCCTGTTGCGCGCGCGCCGCCACGTCGGCCAGCGCCTGATTGGGCCAATCCGTGTCGGTCACGCCGGCCATTACCTGTTGCAACGATAGCTGCCCGCGCACCATGGCCTCGAAACCCGCCGGCGACAACCGCTGCGTGGCGGTAAATTGCTGGTAGCGATCCATGTCGATGGAACCATCGGGCTTGCCCAGTCCGGCGGACAGCAAGATTTGTTTGAGCGCAGGGGCCAGTTGCGCGTCGCTGATGGTCAGACGCTCATGCGCGGCAGCAGCGGTCAGCACACCTTGGCGCACCAATTCTTGCAACGCCGCGTATTTAAAACTGGGGGTGTCGAACAACCGGATGTCCACCCCGGGATTGCTGTTGCGGATATTGTCGGACGCTTGACGCACCGCATGATCCCAGTCGGCCTGGGTAATGGGGCCACGCCCCTGTACCCGCGCCACCTTGACCGCGCCAGGATTGGTGTCGAAGTAACTGTGGTTGACGCCAAACACCACGAACGAGGGGAAAAGCAACAGGAACAAGACGAACATCATGATCCTGGGGTGGTCGCGCACAATATTGAACATGCCCAATGAAATCCGGTTGCGGGGCCGATGAAAGCAAAGGTAATGCGAGGTTTACCTGCGGGAAAGGAATTTTTGATTATAGAAACGCCACGGCTTTCCCTAGAATGGCGACGCGTATTTTTCACCACGCCATCCCGCCATGACCGTCCCCGCCACCTCCGCCTTCGCCCATGTGCCGGCCTACGCCGGCGACCCCATCCTGAGTCTGATGGAAGACTTCCAGCACGACCCGCGTCCGAACAAGGTCAGCCTGAGCGTTGGCCTGTATTTCGACGAGCAGGGGCGCCTGCCGGTGCTGCAAGCCATCCGCCGCGCCGAGGAACAATTGGCGCAAAACATCGTGCCCTGCGGTTACCTGCCGATGGAAGGCGCGGCCGGTTACCGCGCCGCCGTGCAAAAGCTGGTGTTCGGCGCGGAGCGTGAAGCTGTCAACAGCGGCCGCATCGCCACCCTGCAAACGCTGGGCGGATCGGGTGCGCTCAAGGTCGGCGCGGATTTCCTCAAACGCTATTTTCCTCACGCCGGCGTGTGGGTCAGCGACCCGACCTGGGAAAACCACGTCGCCATGTTCGAGGGCGCGGGCCTGACGGTCCACACCTACCCTTATTACGACGGCGCGACCGGGACACTGCGCTTTAACGCCATGCTGGCCGCCATTCGCGCGCTGCCACGCGGCAGCATCGTGCTGCTGCACGCCTGTTGCCACAACCCGACTGGTGTCGATCTGTCGCGCCAACAGTGGCAGGCGCTGATTCCAGCGCTGATTGAAGGCGGCCTGATTCCGTTCGTGGATATGGCGTATCAAGGCTTTGGCGATGGCTTGGACGAAGACGCCTGGCCGGTGCGCGCGCTGGCCGACGCGGGCGCGCAGTGCTTTATTGGCAATTCTTTCTCCAAGAACTTTTCGCTCTATGGCGAACGCTGCGGCGCGCTGCATGTGGTCTGCGCCAGCGCCAACACCGCGCAAACCGTGCTGGGGCAACTCAAAGCCACCGTGCGGCGCAACTATTCTTCCCCCCCCACGCATGGCCAGCGCCTGGTGACCACCGTGCTGCAAGCGGACGAACTGCTGGCGCTGTGGCGGCAGGAATTGACGACGATGCGCGAGCGCATGAAAGCCATGCGCGGCGCGCTACACGCCGCACTCCAGCAACGTTTGCCCGAACGCGACTTGAGCTACTTCATTACGCAGCGCGGCATGTTCAGTTACACCGGCCTGAGCGCGGCGCAAGTCGATGAACTGCGCGACCGGGACGCCATTTACCTGGTACGTTCAGGCCGTTTGTGCGTAACCGGTCTGAACGCCAGCAACGTCGCCCAAACCGCCGCAGCGATGGCCCGGGTGATGGGGCAATGAACCCACCTCCGCGGCTGCGCGTTTGACAACAAAAAACCCGCAACGCTAATCACGATGCGGGTTTGCGGGGCGCGGTGGATCGGTGTAAAAACCAACTTGGTGGGTGCTAACGGGTTCGAACCGCTGACCTACGCCTTGTAAGGGCGCCGCTCTACCAACTGAGCTAAGCACCCGCGCCTTGCTTGCGGCAAATCAGTTCAGCGCGTCCTTGAGCGCCTTGCCTGGCCGGAACTTGGGCACCTTGGCGGCCTTGATCTTGATAGCGGCACCGGTTTGAGGGTTGCGACCGGTGCGCGCGGCGCGTTTGCCCACGGCAAAGGTGCCAAAACCCACCAGCGACACCGTGCCGCCTTTCTTGAGCGTGCGTTTGACAGCGTCCAAGGTGGCTTCCAGCGCACGCGTGGCAGCAGCTTTGGAAATGTCGGCGTTGTTGGCAATGTGTTCGATCAGTTCGGTCTTGTTCACAAATAGCCTCTCTGGATATTAATAAAAAGGTTCGTGGAGCGTTATGGAAGAAGCGTGTGCCGACAAAAGCTTGCCGCCCGCCAGTTCTTCGCGTCCGGCTTCGTTGGTTTTGACCACGTCCTGGGAGGCCATGACCATACGAACCGGGGGCATTCTAGACCCGATTGGCCGGCAGATGTCATTGCCGCCGGCAACTTTGCAAAAAAATTTACCCTTGCACCACGTAGACGCCGCACCTGTCACGCGGACAGGCCAAGCCGTTGCCGCCGGCCCCGCGCGTCAACGCGCATGTCTGCGAATTTCGGGCCACGCATGGCGCAGGTAATGCAGCATCGACCAAATGGCAAGCCCTGCCGCGATCCACATCAAGACCTGCCCCCAGCGATACGTGTCGAGCAGGCCAAACGGCCACCACCCCTTGTAGAGCAGGAAGGGAATCGCCACCATTTGTACCGTCGTCTTGACCTTGCCGAGCATGTGCACGGCCACGCTGCGGCTGGCGCCGATTTGAGCCATCCACTCCCGCAGCGCGGAAATGGCGAGTTCACGGCCGATGATGATGAGCGCGACGAACATATCGGTGCGTTTCAGGTACACCAGAACCAGCATCGACGCGCACACCAGTATCTTGTCGGCCACCGGATCGAGGAATGCGCCAAAAGCCGAGGTCTGGTTGAGCCGCCGCGCCAGGAAACCATCGAACCAATCTGTGATCGCAAAAATGGCGAACAACCATGTCGCTGTCTGGTTGGCCGTACTTTCCGGCAGGGGCAGATAAAACACCACTACGATTAGCGGAATCGCCGCAATGCGGGTCAAGGTCAGTATCGTTGGCAGGGTAAGAAACATAATGATTGATTGTGCCGTGTTTAGACGCACGACGCTAGATGTTGCCTAGGGTTAAAAACCAGCGCGATTTATTTTTTTACTGTTGCGTCCGCACCAGCCGTACCAGGCGGGCGGGCATCAGCCATTCCAGCGCGCGACGGATCAGCGTCCGGCAGCCGACGTGGTGGATAGCAACTCCGCCAAGAGCGCCGATGGCGCTTCCCAGCAGCGTGTCAAAAAAACGCGCCTGCACCAGCGGCCCCGTATCGGGATGTGCCTTGGCCGCTTCCACCAGCAAGATCGACATCGGCGTAAAAAACACCGCGCCGATGGCGTAATGGCGCACCACCAGGGTCTCGACCACCACGGTCAGGGCCATCATCAGCGCGCAGCGTCCCCAAGGGCCGAGTGGTAAAGCCAGCAGCGCGCCCGCCAGCAACAGTCCCCCGGCTGTACCCAATACGCGCTGGATTTGCTTACTCCAGACTGCGCGGAAAGTTGCGCCCTGCACCACCACCAGGCAGGCCACCGAAGCCCAGTAGGGGCGGTCGAATTTCAGCGCTTCGGCCAGCGCCTGCGCCACGCCCACGGACGCGCCGATAATTACCGAGTCAAGTACCACCACCTCGAAAGTCGCTGGTGCGGGCGGTTCCACGGGCGGCGAAGCATGCCCCCACAGCCGCCAAGCGCTGTAGAGAAACGTTAGCAACGTGGCACTGAACGCGCCCAGGAATATCAGTCCAACGTAAAACGGAATTTGTTCCGGAGCAATGCGCGCGTAAGCCGCGATAGCTGCCGCCATTACAAAAAACAGTCCGCCAATCGGGCCGATGCGGTAGTAGCGGCTGAGCATGGTCGCCAGCGTAGCGATGCCCGAAAGGGCCAGTACCCGCCCCACGCCCCAAGGCAAAAAATGACTCACCAGCCCCAGTGCAAAACTGGCCGCCATGCCAAAGGCACACGCCATCAACAGCACCATGCGGTGGTACATCGGCGTATTGGGCGTGTAAAGAAACACCAGGCCGCCCAGCGAACCGACCAGGCCCCAATCCATATGCCCGGCCCACACGCCCACGGCCACCGGCAGACCGCTGGCCAGCGCCGCGAACAGCGGGTGCTCCAGTGGCCTGTCGCTGCGCTGTAAGGTAGTCAGTTGCGCCCACTCGTGGCGCAACATGGCCGCCGCTTTCCCCGCAACCAGATTGGCCACCGGCTCGTGCGGTGGTGCCGGAGAGGAAGGGGCTAGAGGTTCTGGCGGTATTTCGGGGGGCTTGTAATCGGGAGCAACCATGGGCAAAAAGCTGGGTGGGGAAAATACCACTCCTTGATCGTCTGAACCGGTGTTTTGCTCCTGAACGCCGATTGGGTGTAATTAATAATTGTACAAAGCCACATAACGCAGCGGCAATGGCGCGAGCATCAACTCCTGGTGTATCGCCCTTGAAATAAATGAACTTATACACGCCCATAGCCCAAGAGAGCAAAGCCATGCGAGTAGCCGGGAATATTAGGCGACTGCTCAAACCGCTGGTTGAACAGCGCGGTGTCACAGGTATCAATCCCTGTCGATATCGTCGTTGGCATCGTTGTGCACGAAACCGGTGTCATGGAGTTGAAAAACCTTGTTGCTGATAGGCTGGTGTTCGACGCGCGTAACGCGCCAGACCGCCGAAGCGGTGCGGTCGGACCAGATTACCAGCGGCAGGTGTTCGCGCGCGCTCCAGCAAATGCGGTGCGTGTCTTGGCCTTGCGTGAGCGCGTACCAGCGGCACGCCGATACCGGCGCCGGTGCGCTTGCGGGCGCGGTGGCCAGCACCAAGCGATACGCCCCGGCGGGAGGATAGCGCAGACCATGCGCCAGGTCGAACCAGTCGCTGAAATTACCGAGATGAATGAGATTGTTGCGGTCGATCCGCGTGGTAATGCGCTTGCGGTAATCGACGATGGTCATCTGGAATTCGAGCGGGTCTGCCGCGCTGCGCAGCACATACGTATCAATGGCGTCATCGGTCTTGCGCCGCAAGCGGGTCTGCCCGTCGCGCCAGACTTGCAGCGTGTGCGCACCATCCTTGCCCTCGAAGGTGGCGCGGTAGTACAGCGCGGGCGGCTCGCCACGAGTCTGGAATACCGACTCGAAGGTCAGCGCCGGCCCGCCGGCTATGGCGACCGGCGCGGCGACCGCGACGCCGCATAACAGCGCCGCGCGGGTTGCCAGCGCGCCGACCTTCTTATTGGCGAACAGCTTTGGCATAGTCGAAGTAGCGATAGGTTTTGCCATCGACGCTCAGGTCTTTCACAGCCAGATCAATGGTGTAAGTGCCTTGCGTCAGCGCGGCATCCTTGGTATGGCCGGTGGGGTCGGTCGGCAGCTCGAAGCTCAGGCCGGTAGCAGGCGCGGTGGGCGTAACGGTGGAGGCCTTGACGGTCGGCGCGCTGGCGCTGGCCGGCTTGAGCAGCGCTTCATTGATGATGCGCCCGTCAGCTTGCGGCATCGTCAGCCCCAGCAGATAGGCTACCGTGGGCGCTACGTCAACGTTGCCGGTCGGGTCGGTGACGACGGCGCTGCTGCGGAACGACGGGCCGCTGGCGATCAGCATGTTGTGCACATCCGTGGTGCCGAAGCTGCCGTGCATACCGCGCTGGCCGCCGGTGCTCTCGAACTCAATGCCGGTCTTGCCCTGGATCGAAACCTGGTCATCCCAGGTAAAGCTCACCACCAGGTCGGGCTGCCCGTTATCCTGGCGCCGGGCATTTTCCAGGTTGACCATCGACATGGGCAATGTGCCGGGCAACGCGCCGTAGCGGCTGTCCACGAAGATCGCGCCGTATTCCTCGCGCTGCTGCAAAACCTGGACGAGCCTTTCAAGCGTGGCCGGATCGTGACTGGGCAGGTAAAAATAGTCGGAACCGCCGTTGGCGGCTACCACGATGCCATTGGCCGGCAGGCTGCCGGGAGACGGCACCTTGAAGCTGGCCACCGGCGTAACCAGGTTGGCGCTGATGGCCTGGTATTTGGTACCCGCCGCGCCGCACAATGAACCGTCGGCATCGACTTTGACCGGAACGGTCGGCGTGCCGTCGGCTTGCAGGCCGTACATGGCCGAGGTGGTGCAACCCGAACCATCATAGGCATTGAAGCCGCGATAGGTCAGCAGGTCCGCCGAGCGCACGTCGCCGGAGAACGAATAGCCGTTGCTGGCGATCGGGCCGATGGCGGCATTGTCGGTGCCGCTGGTCGATCCATTGACCAGCGGGCCGTTGGGCGCCACAGTCGCTGGCGTGATCGCGCGCAGCGGGTACAGCGCCAGCGGGCCTGACACGCTGGAGTGACTGTGGTCGGAGACGATGACCAGGTTGGTGCTGGCGTACATATTGTTCGCCTTGAGCGCGCTGATGAGTTCGCCCAAGCGCTGATCTTGAGAGCGCATGCTGGAAGTCGCATCGAACGAACCTGGGCCGTAACCGTGTTGAGCGTTATCGGGCGTGCGGAACCAGATCAGCGAAAGCATCGGCTGCTTCTTGGGCAGGATGTAGCCCGTAAACACAGCCATCATGTACTTATTGGCCGCATCCTCCGGCGTGCCCTGGGTCGTGTCGGCGCTGTCACGCGCGGCAATGGCGATCTTGCCGCTGGGGTCATACGCGGTGGTGTTGAAAGTGATGTAACCCGCGCGCGCCGTCGGGTCGCCGTTGTTGCCAGCTAGCGTCACGGCGTTAGCGCCTGAATAGCCGAACTGGGTATTGGCCGGCAGCGCATAACCGGCCTGCTGCAATTCAGTGACCAGGCTGCGCGGCTGCACAGTGTTTTCGTCCAGGAAGTAGCCGCCTTGACCCGGATCCTGGAGATACGCCGCGCCTGACTTGCCGATGGCAGCGGTGGTTATCCCGGCGGCCTGCGCGGTAGCGAACAAGGTCTTGACCAGCAGCAGTTGACCGCCATAGTAATTGTTGAGCGTGGTCAGAACCTGATAGTCCTCGGTGAACACGGGGTCAACATAGTCCTGCGGCGTCCCCGCCGCCGAATTGCCGCCGGGAATGACATTGCCCGACCCCTGCGGCGGCGTCCAGAAGGTGTTGCCGTAGAACCCGCTGGTTTTCGGGTACGCCCCCGTCGCCAGGGACGAACCATTGAGCATCGTGAAGGTCGGGTAGGTGGCGTGGTTGTCACTGAAGTTCACGCCCGCCTGCTCCAAGGCGTACAGGTTGGGGGTATCCGTCGCGTTGACGGCATCGGGGCGCATCCCGTCCCAGACCATGATGATCGTGCGCGTCGGCTGGTTCTGCGACGTGGGCGCGCTGCTGCTTTCCGTATAGCCGCCGCCACCGCACGCCGTGACGAAAACGCCCACCGCCAACGCGACGGGCAGACCATATCTGTATTTCATGCTTGATCTCCTTTCGGACTGTCGTTAAAGGTCAGTCCGAAAGGCTACGGCCCGCGCGTGACAAATCCGTGACGCTACCCTCGGCTGTTGGCTTTTTGCCAAAGCGACGCAGCCGGTTTTGCCGTCAGTTCAAATACAGTAATATGGGTACCCATATCTTCTTTGCAGGGTACCCGTATGAAAACCACCATCGAACTGCCCGATGCCCTGTTCGGACAGGCGCGGCGCTATGCCGTCGCTCGCAACATGACGATGAAGGCCCTGATCGAGCAGGGGCTGCGCAAAATCATGGCGGAGAAAAAAGATGTGCCGAAGTTCAAGTTGCGCGATGGCAGCTTCAAAGGCAATGGCATGACGCCAGAATTTCAAAATGCCACTTGGGAGCAAATCCGCGACGCCATTTACGAAGGCCACGGCGCATGATTGCGCTGGATACCAACTTGCTGGTGTATGCGCACCGTGTAGAAAACCCTTTCCACGTTGCTGCGGCAAGACTTGTGCACGACTTGGCCGAAGGCAAAGAAGCTTGGGCTATTCCTTGGCCTTGCCTGCACGAGTTCTATGGCGTCATCACGAACCCGCGCATTCATCCCATACCAACCCCAATTGATGTGGCCATCAATCAAATTGAAGCCTGGCTGGAATCGCCCACGCTGCACCTGCTTGCGGAAACTTCCGAGCACTGGCCCTACCTGCGTGAGCTAATCGTCAAAGCCAAGGTGCAAGGCCCCATGGTGCACGACGCTCGCATCGCCGCGCTGTGCCTGGCCCACGGCGTACGCGAATTGTGGAGCGCCGACCGCGATTTCAGCCGTTTCCCCAGTCTGCGCGTGCGCAATCCGCTGGTGTAAACGCCGCGCGGCTTCCCACCCTGATCCTGGCCGTTCACCGACGCCTGGGCGTTTGATCGCCTTACCGTTCGTCTTAGCTTGATTCCACCATCATTAGTAACCAACTGTAACAATAAAACCACAGGTACTCCTCCGCGCTGGTCTGAAATGGCGGTTTTAAGCCTGTCCCATGTTACGCTGGTCCCTAATTTCAACAAGCCGTAGTTAGTGAGCGCTTGTAATCTATTCTTACCAGCCAAGAGGATTTTTTATTGATGAAACATACACGTAAATGGGTCGCCGCGTTGCTGGCCAGTGTTGTCGGTGTAACTTTGGCCGGCTGTGGAGGCGGTGGTGGGGATGCCGATAGCCAACCCGCAATCCGTTTCGCGGCGGAAGGATTCTGGGGCGGCCCCGATGTCAATGCATCGCCAGTGGGTCTGGACACCCCGCCCTGGAATGGCCCCACGGGCCATTTCTGGGGTGATCCTTCAAGCCCCGGCGACCACATTGGCTTGGTGGTGCTTTCGACCGGCGACGCCTGGGGTGTTTACACCGCCGACGATGTTGTCGTGGGTGCGCTGCATGGCACAGTCACAACCAGTGGCGGAACCGGGGTCGCCATCAATAACGCCCAGTTTTTCAACATGAGCAATTCGGGATATTCCGTCAGCTATACCGGGGCCGTTGCACCGCGGTCGCAGCTCGACATTACGAATACTGATGGCACGCAGCACTTCGTCGGCGTCTATAACGCCAGCTATGACCAGGCGGCTTCGTTGGCCCAACTGGCAGGGAACTACACTGGCACGGGCGGCACTTCGCTTGGCCAAAATCCCGGCACCCACTATTCAATCAGCATTTCTGGTAGCGGAAACATTACCATGCCGCCCGACGCCGTTGGATGCAGCGCCAGCGGCGCGGTCGCCCCGCACACAGACAAGAATGTGTTCGACCTCAGCCTGAGGTTCTCCGGCGCCAATTGCGCGCTGGGTAATGGCGCCGTGGTCAACGGCATTGCCGTGCTGGCTAACGATGGCCACCTGCTGCTCGAAGGCGCAACGCCGGGTTATGGTGCCATGTTCATTTACGTCAGCAACTAAAGCGCTTTTTCTCGCCTCTCGCTGCCTTGCACGAGTGAACCTTTGGCGTAACGCTCAAACCGCTGCTTCCTCCCGCAGCTGGGCGATTTCTTGGGCGTCATAGCCCAGCGCGGTCAGTACCGCGTTGGTGTGCTCGCCCACGTCCGGAACGGCGTCCATGCGCGGGGCAAAGGCGTTGCTGGATGCGGGCGGCAGTAGCGCAGGCA
>JAIRRE010000108.1 GCA_031256125.1 Burkholderiaceae bacterium | reverse complement strand
ACCAAATCCAGGCCGGTGATGGCCTCGGTGATGGTGTGCTCGACTTGCAAACGCGGGTTGGCCTCGATGAAAACAAAGGGCAGCGCCGCTGAATCGGCATCCACCAGGAACTCGAACGTGCCCAAACTCCGGTACGCCGCGCGGCGTGCCAGCGTGAGGGCGGCGCGAGTCAGGCGCTCGCGCAGCGCTGGCGCGAGCGTGGGGCTGGGAGCGATTTCGACCAGCTTTTGAAAACGCCGTTGCAGCGTGCATTCGCGCAGCCCCAGGCACGCCACCTGTTGCCCGTCGCCGAGGACTTGCACTTCGATGTGCCGCGCACGCGGCAGCAGGCGCTCGGCGTAAACCGCCGCATTGCCAAAAGCCGCCCGCGCTTCGGACGTGCAGCGCCGCCACGCCTCGGCCACGTCTTGCGCGCGCGTAACCACACGCATCCCGCGACCGCCGCCGCCAGCCACGGCCTTGATGACGATGCCCGCCGCGCCGCGCGCTTGCTGGTCGGCGAAAAAATGCTCGGCCTCCGGCTCCGACACGGCGTGATCGATCCCCGGCATCAGCGGCACGCCGCATTCGCTGGCCAACGCGCGAGCGCGGGCCTTGTCGCCAAACAGCGCGAGTTGCGTCGGCGTCGGGCCTATAAAAGCCAAACCCGCATCCAGACACGCTTGCGCAAAGGTCGCGCTCTCGCTCAGGAAACCATAGCCCGGATGCACCGCGTCGCACCCGGCGCGGCGGGCGCACGCAATCAGCGCCGCGCCATCCAGATACGCCGGCGGTCCGGCAGCGTCCAGCGCCTGGGCCTGATCGGCCAGCCGCACATGCAGCGCCTGCGCGTCGTCGCGCGCATAAACGGCAACCCCTTCGATTTGCAAATCGCGCAGCGCGCGTGCAATTCGCACCGCGATTTCGCCGCGGTTGGCAATGAGTACTTTGCTAAACATCAATCCACATCCTTGAGCAAGCGGCGCAATACTTTGCCCGCGCCGGTGGCGGGCAGCGATTCCACAAAGCGCACCTGCCGCGGCACCTTGTAGGGCGCCATGTTGTCGCGGCACCAGGCGATCAGCGAAGCTTCGTCCAGCGCGCCGCCGGGTTTGCAGACGATGAAAGCCTTGACCACTTCGCCCCTGGCCGGATCGGGCACGCCCAGCACCGCCGCCTGCGCCACCGCCGGGTGGTGAATCAAGAGGGTTTCTACCTCCTCTGGAAACACGCTGTAGCCGGAAACTTTAATCATCTCCTTGCTGCGGCCCACGAAGGTGAGGTAGCCCTCTTCATCCAGTCGCCCCATGTCGCCAGTCCACACCCAGCCCTGGCGCAAGGTTTGGGCGGTGGCTTCGGGTTTTTGCCAATACCCCTTGAAATTGCCCGGCGAGCGCAGCGTGATTTCGCCGGTTTCGCCAACAGGCAAATCAGCGCCGGTTTGCGGGTCGCGGATGCGCACCTCTACGCCCGGCATCGGCTTGCCGTGGGCGCCCCAACGGATCGCATCGACTGGCATCCCGGTGTCCATAGTGTGGGTTTCCGACAACCCGTAAGCGGCCTCGTGCGAGATGCATGGCCCGCGCGTGAACGCCTGCCACTGCCGCGCCAGCGTTTCGGTAAAGATGATGCCGAAGCTGGTCACCGGATTGCGCCGCAGACTGGTCAGGTCATAACGCGCCGCATCGGGTATTTGATCCTGCGCCTGCATACAGGCCACGTTCATCGGCGCGATGGAGTACCAGTGGGTGACGCGGTAACGGGCGATGGCCTGCAACACTGCCAGCGGATCGAAGCGGAACAGCAGCACCTGCCGCGCGCCCACGGCGATGGGCACGTTCACGCCATTAAGCATCCCGGCAATGTGGTAGAGCGGCGCGACCGAGAGGAACACATCGCCAGACTCCGCGCCCTGCGCCTGGGCGGTGGCGCGGGTCTTGAACGCGGCGTTGCCGAAGCTGAGCATCGCCCCCTTGGGCAGGCCGATGGTACCGCTGGTGTAGGTCATCAGCGCCACGTCGTCCATATTGATCGGCGCCGCCGCGGGGTGGCGTCCCTGCGCCATGCCCTGCTCCGCAATCGCCAGCATATCGGCCACACCCGCGGGCAGCGGCGGGCGTGGAGACTGTGCCTGGGCTTGCCATTCGGATTGCAATTCGGCGGGCAAGACCAGCGTTGGCTCGGACGGCAGCAGGTCGGCATAGCGCACCGCCAGCACGTGTGCGATGGCGGTGTCGGCGCGCACCTCCTCGACGATGGGCAACAGCCCGGCGGCGACGATGATGACGCGCGCTTGCACGTCCGCCAACTGATAGCGCACTTCGTGCGCCGTGTTGAGCGGCCCGCAAGGGCAAACGATGGCGCCGATCTTCTGGATCGCGTAATGCGCCACCAGATACTGCGGGCAGTTGTTCATGAACAGCGCCACCGGCGCGCCATGCGTCACGCCCAGCGTTTGCAGGTGCGCGGCCAGCGCGTCGCTCCAGCCGTCGAGCTGACCCCAGGTCATGATGCCGCCGTACCAGATGACGGCGGGCGCGTCGGGTTGCGTGCGCGCCTGTTGGCGCAGGCACTCGTGCAACGGTTGATCGGCAATGGCAGGGCCGGGCATGACGAAGCCTCCTGTGTTGTTTTATGGCCAGACTTTATAGCCGCGCCTGTTGCGGCGCTTGCTGCCTTTGCGACAATCCGCCGCATGTCCGACGCCCACAACACTTACATCCTGACCTTGGCCTGCCCGGACCGCACCGGCATCGTGCACGCCGTTTCCGGCTTTTTGCTGGAGCACG
>JAIRRE010000090.1 GCA_031256125.1 Burkholderiaceae bacterium | reverse complement strand
CGACCTGATCGTGCGCGATCTCTACAGCGACCCTACCTATATTGACGACCCCATCCTCAGCGAGTACACCAACGGCATCTGGCGGCGGCTGCTGGCGGCGGCGCAAACGCTCGGCGATCTGACGCCGGAACTGGCCCAGCGCTACGCCTGGCGCTTGCTGTTGGTGCGCGACCGCGAGATCAATTCCTTTGCGATGCCCGGCGGCTATATCGGGGTCAACCTGGGCATGATCAGCGTGGTCGATTCGCGCGACGAACTGGCCGCCGTGCTGGCGCACGAGACCAGTCACATCATGCAGCGCCACATCGCGCGCACCATTGCACGCCAGAGCCGCGAGCAACCGTTGATGTTGGCGGCGATGGCGGCCGCTATTCTGGCGGGCCTCCGCAATCCAGAAGTGGGCGCGGCAGTGGCGACGGGCGGCCAGGCCGCGGCGATATCGCGGGAATTGCACTTTTCGCGCAACATGGAGCATGAGGCCGACCGTATCGGTTACAGCGTGTTTGTGCAAGCGGGTTTCGAACCGTGGGGGTTCGTGAGCATGTTTGAAAAACTCCAGGCCGCCGAGCGCCTCAACGACAACGGCGACTGGCCCTATTTGCGCGATCACCCGCTGACCACCGAACGCATCGCCGACATGCAGGAGCGCCAGCGCAGCCTGCAAGGACGGCCAAAACCTGCGCCCGATTGGGAAGCGCTGCTAATGGCCGCCCGTGCGCGGGTACTGGCGCAGCCGGGACCGGACACGCTGCGCAGTTGGACGCGCCTGCCGGAAGCCGCCGAGTTCGCCAAGCAACCGCCCGAACGGCGCGCCGCCGCGCTCTACGCCGCGGCGCTGGCGGAAGCGGTGTTGCGCAACTTTCCCAAGGCGCAAAGCCTGGCCGCGCAACTGGCGGCGCTGACGGCGGGCCATGCCAGAGCCGAGCAGCAGGTACTATGGCTACGTGCCGAACTGGCCTTGCGGGCCGGGCAACCGGCACGAGCGCTGCAATTGCTGCCGGGCACAGGGAACACCGCTACGCTCCATCCATCCGCTGGCGCGATACTGGAAATCAGCGATGCCGCTAGCAATGACTCGCAAGACCCGGCGCACGTCAGTTTTGCCGGGCGGACCCTGCTCTTGCTGCGCGCCGAAGCGCAACTGCAAACCGGACAAACAGCCCAGCTCAAAGACGCTGCGTCCGACTTGCAAACTTGGGTCAGCGACCACCCCAATGACGCGCTGACCTGGCAACAACTGGCGCAAACCGACCGTGCGCTAGGTTTTGAATTGCGTGCCCTGCGCGCCGAAGGGGAGGTGCAAATGGCCAATATCGACTACGCCGCCGCCATCGACCGCTGGCGCGCCGCGCAGGACTATGCCCGCCAGCACCAAAGCGCCCCCGAAGACCTGATCGAAGCCAGCATCGTGGACGCGCGCCTGAAAGCCGCCCGCGAAGCACAAAAGCGCCAGCGGGAAGAAAAAAAGAAATGGGAATAAACAACCCAGACACCCGCTGCCGCGCGGGTTGATCTGGTCATTGCCAAAGCGTGGCCCCCGGTTTACTGTTGTCTGAATCCGACATCAACCAAAGGTGCGCCATCATCGGCCGGTTTCCCCGCCACCGCGTCTCCCGTCAATCCGGGAAATTTCATTTCGTGCAGTGGCACCAGGCGCGTTTTGCGGACGATGCGGTAACCCAGCCAGATCGCCAAAAACAGCGGAATGCCGATATAGGTGGCCAACAGACTCATCAGAGTCGCGTTGCCGCTAGCAATGTCAGCGTAATTCTGTCCCAGCGTAACGACCAGGCACAGCACGAAGGCGAAGATCGGGCCGTAGGGGAAGAAGGGCGAACGGTAAGGCAGACGCTTCAAATCGACGCCTTGCGCCACCAGGCCGCGCCGGAAGCGGTAGTGGCTCACCGCGATACCCAACCAGGCAATGAAGCCGGTCATGCCCGATAAATTGACCAACCACAGATAGACCGTTTGGCCGGGGAGCAACGTGGTCAGAAAGCACAGCGCGCCCACCGCCGTGGTTGCCAGCAGCGACGCCAGCGGCACGCCGCGACCCGTTAGGCGGGCGAATATGCGCGGCGCACGGCCTTCGGTGGCCAAGTTGTAGAGCATCCGCGTGGAGGCGTACATGCCCGAATTGCCCGCCGAGAGGACGGCGGTAAGGATGACCGCGTTCATGACCGCCGCGGCAAACACCAGCCCGGCGTTGCGAAACACCAGCGTGAAGGGGCTTACGCCGATATCGGTGGCATCGTTGCGCAGCAGATTGGGGTCGGTGTAAGGAATGAGAATGCCGATGATCAGGATCGCCAGCACGTAAAACAGCAGGATGCGCCAAAACACTTGCCGCACCGCGCGTGGAATGTTGCGCGCCGGGTTGGCCGATTCACCCGCCGCGACGCCGATTAGTTCCGTGCCCTGGAACGAAAAGCCGGCGATCATCATCACGCCGATCATCGCGGGCAAGCCGCCGACGAAGGGCGCTTTGCCGACGGTCAGGTTCTTCAGGCCCGGCGACGCGGCAGACGCGCCGCTGTGCAGAATGCCAAAAATCATCATCACACCCAACACCAGGAAGGCCAGTACGGTAATGACTTTGACAAGCGAGAACCAGTATTCGGCCTCGCCAAAGCCACGCACCGAAATGGCGTTGAGCAGAAACATCAGCCCAAGAAACAGCGCGCTCCACCAATAGCCTGGCAGGTGGGGGAACCAGTATTGCATAACCAGTTGCGCTGCCGCCAGTTCCACCGCGATGGTGACGGCCCAGTTGTACCAGTAGTTCCAGCCCAGCGCGAAGCCAAAGCCCTCCTCCACGTACATTGCGCCATAGGTGGCGAACGACCCGGCCACCGGCATATAGGCTGCCAGTTCGCCCAGGCTGGTCATGAGGAAATAAACCATCGCGCCGATTAGCAAATAGGCGGCCAGCGCACCGCCCGGCCCGGCTTGCGCAATGGTGGCGCCCGAAGCCACGAACAGGCCGGTGCCGATGGCGCCGCCGATGGCAATCATGGTCAAGTGACGCGCTTGCAGCTTGCGCCGCAGCGCCGGCTCGGTGTTGAGGCCGTCTCCCGAAGATGTCAAGGTGGACATGATGGATAGTAAATACCGCCGAGAAGCTACCGCGTGCACGTACATACCCTGCGAATCGCAGAACGCCGGCACCTCTCTTTGGCTCAATCAGGTTGTTGTAGAAACCTCATCATACGGCGTGAGTGGGCCGACAGCCCCTCTCGGCATGAAAAACAACACGTTCGCTTTTTCAAAAAAAAGCCGCGCAACGCGCGGCTTGGCAGCGGTATGCGCAGTTATCAGCGCATCATTTTTCCTTGAAGCTGTCGTGGCAGGACTTGCAGGCTTTCCCCGTCGGACCGAATGTGGCTTTGATCTGATCGAGGCTGCCGCTGCGGGCCGCCGTGACCAGCTTGGTCATTGCAGCCTGCATATCGTCATCGGCCTGTTTGAACTTGGCTGAGTCTTGCCAGATTCCCGGCTTGGCTTCGGTTTTGGCGCCTTTGTCGGTGCCGGGGCCAAAAGCCGTAAACGGCAGCGGGGCAACCACGGCCAGCACGTCGGCATCGGCGGCGGCGGCCTTGGCGTCAAACGGCGCTTTGCCACCGGCCATTGCGCCCAAGCTGTGGAAATGCTTGGCCATCACGGTGAACGCGGCTTGGCGGTATTTAATCGCCTCTTCGGGTTTGGCTTGGGCGAATGCACTTTGGGTGACGGCTGCGACAGCCAGCGTGACAAGCAAGGTGGCAAATTTTTTCATCGATCTGAAACTCCTTGGGAGGTTACGGAGAAAGACGTAATGCGCACCGCCTTTTCGATTACCAAGCGCGTGCGCGACGAATGACCAACTATACCCGCTACTATCGGCATTAGCCTCTTTACAGTCAATCTTTACACTAATCCCTTTGGAAGAAATAACCCCATGATTAAAGTACATATATGGGATTTACCCACCCGGTTGTTCCACTGGGCGCTGGTTTTGTGCGTTCTGGGTCTGTTCGTGACCGGCAAAATTGGCGGCGACGCGATGAACTGGCATTTCCTCCTGGGCTACGCAGCGTTGACGCTGGTGCTGTTTCGCGTGGTGTGGGGCTTCGTCGGCGGGCACTGGTCGCGTTTTGTTCGCTTCTTTCCGACGCCGGGGCGGGTGTTGCGCTATTTGCGAGGTCAGGCGCGCTGGGAAGATAAGGCGGGTCACAACCCGCTGGGGGCGTGTTCGGTGTTCGCGCTGCTGATTCTGGTAGCTGCCCAGGCGGCAACCGGCCTGTTTTCCTATGACGAAATCGCCTATGCCGGACCGCTGTCGGGCATAGTTTCCGACCATGCCGTGAGTCTGGCGACCAGTTACCACAAAGGCTGGGGGCAACCTCTCATCATCGCCTTCGTGTCGCTGCACGTATTGGCCATCATCGTTTATACGGCGCTCAAGCACGGCTTGCTCTGGCCGATGATCGTGGGCGATAAGATGCTCGACGCCGATTTACCTTCGGCGCGCGACACGGTCGGCACGCGCCTGCTGGCGCTGGTGGTACTGGCGGCGCTCGTTGGCGCTGTTTTTGCCTTGGTGCATTGGGGCAATGCGCAGGGCACGGCGGGGTTTGGCGGCTGACGGCTTATCTATTCCCTCGATTCATCCTCAATGCGTCGCGGTTTTCATCGCCCGCTCCACCTCGCGCTTGCCTTCGCGTTCCTTGATGGTGGCGCGCTTATCGTAAGTCGCCTTGCCTTTGGCCAGGGCGATTTCGCACTTGACGCGGCCGCTTTTCCAGTGCAGGTTCAGTGGTACCAGCGTGTAGCCTTTTTGCTCCACCTTGCCGATCAGGCGACGGATTTCGCCGCTGTGCATGAGGAGCTTTTTGGTGCGTACAGCGTCGGGCCGCACGTGGGTCGAAGCGGTGCCTAGCGGGTTGATCTGGCAGCCGATGACGAACAACTCGCCATTGCGGATCACCACGTAACCGTCGGTCAGTTGCGCTTTGCCCGCGCGCAGTGCTTTGACTTCCCAGCCTTCCAGCACCATGCCAGCCTCGAAGCGCTCTTCGAAGAAGTAGTTGAACCCGGCCTTTTTGTTTTCGGCAATGACCGGGTTCTTGGCGGTGGATTTGCTTTTGGTAGCCATGGTGGCGACAGCTCTTGCCTAGAATCGCGGGCACATTGCCTCGCGCCTAAAAGCGCGTTTAGAGGCACGCATTTTATGAAAACCGTCCGCAAGTCCGTTCTGCTCTGGTACTCCGCCCAGGAAATGTTCGATCTGGTCACGGACCCGGAACGCTATCCGCAATTTCTGCCGTGGTGCAGCCAGGCGCGCGTAATCTGGCGCAACGAGCAGGGTATGGAGGCTGAACTGGGCCTGGCGTTCATGGGCGTCAAGCAAACCTTTATCACGCGCAACGAGCACATCACCGGCGCAGCAGGTGCGCTCGAAGAGCGGTTGCATCTGGTCAGCGGCCCTTTCTCCAAGTTGGAAGGGCGCTGGCAATTCACTCCCGTCGGTCAGACCGGAGAGCGCGCCTGCCGCGTGGAATTGACGCTCGATTACGGCTTTTCCAACCCGCTGCTGGCGCGACTGGTCGGCCCGGTGTTCGACAAAATTGCTGCCAGTTTGGTAGATGCTTTCGTGCAGCGCGCCGATCAGGTCTATGGCGGTGGCGTGGCGGCATGACAGCAGCGCTGCTGGTTGTCACCGTCGCATATTCCCCCGCAGCGCGGCAGGTGGTGCAGGTCGAGCTGAAATTGCCCGCCGGCAGTACGGTGCAGGACGCGGTTACCGCCAGTGGCTTGCTGGCGCGCTACCCGGCGCTTGACCTGGGGCGAGCCGGTGTCGGTGTTTGGGGACGGCCCGCGCCGCCCGGACAGCCGCTGCGCGATCGCGACCGGGTCGAGCTTTATCGGCCCTTGAGCGTTGACCCCAAAGTGGCGCGCCGCGAGCGCTTCGGACGCCAGGGCGCGCGCGCCGCCGGGCTGTTCGCGCGCCGTCGTCCTGGCGCCAAGCCGGGATATTGAAAGCGCCACTGCGGATAATCGCGGCCTATGCTGGTACTGGGCATCGAATCGTCGTGCGATGAAACGGGCGTCGCGCTGGTGCGTGCGGACATGCGCATGAACGCGATCACGCCCGTGTTGCTGGCGCACGCGCTGCATACCCAAGTGGCAATGCACGCCGATTACGGCGGCGTGGTGCCCGAACTGGCCAGCCGCGACCACATCCGGCGCGTGCTGCCGCTGACCCAACATGTGCTGGCTCAGGCCGATCAACCGCTGGCCGCCATCGACGTGGTGGCCTATACGCGCGGGCCGGGGTTGGCCGGCGCGCTGCTGGTCGGCGCGGGCGTGGCGTGCGCGCTGGCGGCGTCGCTGGGCAAGCCCACGCTGGGTACGCACCATCTGGAAGGGCATCTGCTCTCACCCTTTCTGAGCGCCGATCCGCCTCGATTTCCGTTCGTCGCCCTGCTGGTTTCGGGCGGCCACACGCAGTTGATGCGCGTCGATGGCGTAGGCCGTTATACGCTGCTGGGTGAAACCATCGACGACGCGGCGGGCGAGGCGTTCGACAAATCCGCCAAGCTGCTGGGCTTGGGTTACCCCGGCGGTCCGGCGCTGGCGCGTCTGGCAGACTTTGGCAATCCGCAATCCTTTACGCTACCGCGCCCGTTGCTGCACAGCGGCGATCTGGACTTTAGCTTCGCCGGACTGAAAACCGCCGTGCTCACGCAAACCCGCAAGCTCGGCAACGTGTGCGAACAAGTACGCGCTGATCTGGCGGCCAGTACCCAGGAAGCCATCGTCGAGGTGCTGGTAAAAAAATCGCTCGCGGCGCTGCGGCAAACCGGCCTGAATCGCTTGGTTGTCGCCGGCGGCGTGGGGGCGAACCGGCGGCTGCGCGAAGAACTCGATGCGACCTGCGCCGCGCGCGGTGTGCGCGTGCATTACCCCGAACTGCATCTATGCACCGACAACGGCGCCATGATCGCCCTGGCCGCCGCCATGCGGCTGCAAGCGGGCGTGGATGCGGCGCGCTGCGACTATGCCTTTAACGTCAAGCCGCGCTGGGGGTTGGAGGAGGTGGGCGCTCGATTGCCTGCCGAAGTTTTCCCCGGCGGGTGAGCAACCCTTTAGGCAACGTCTCGTGCAGGCTGTGCCAGCCGCGCGGAACCTGTTCAGCATTGCCTCAAATAACTTCATATCAACAAAACGGCCTGCGCTTGTGCAGCGCAGGCCGTTCATTGCAAGCGAAGTCAATAACCTAAGCCGCAGCCCAGGTTGTTTATCAGACTGCGGCGGCTTTTTGCACCAGGCGCGTAGCGACCCAGTTCTTGGTCTTGGAAAGCGGGCGGCTTTCGGCGATTTCGATGGTATCGCCCAGCTTGTATTGGCCCTGCTCGTCGTGAGCGTGGTATTTGCTGGAGCGAACCACGATCTTGTCGTAAATCGGGTGCTTGACCCGACGCTCGACCAGCACGGTCACGGTCTTGGCGCGCTTGTCACTAACCACCCTGCCAATCAGGGTACGCTTGAGGGAGGATTTGGCTTCTGTCATGGTCATCATCTCGCCCTTCATTGCGCAGCGGCTTGCTTCTGGGCCATCAACGTCTTGGCGTGCGCGATGGAACGGCGCGTCTGGCGCAGTTGCGCGGTATTGGTCAGTTGCTGGGTGGCTTTCTGCATACGCAGGTTGAAGTGGGCTTTTTGCAACGACTTCACTTCCGCTTGCAGGGCGGCGACGTCTTTTTGGCGCAGGTCTCGGCGTGATTCGGCGTTTTTCATAGTCGATACTCCTTTACTGGCCGATCATGCGGGTGACAAAGGCGGTGCGCAACGGCAGCTTGGCGGCGGCGAGGGTAAACGCCTCGCGCGCCAGCGCTTCGGGCACACCGACGATTTCGTAGAGCACCTTGCCGGGCTGGATTTCGGCCACGTAGTACTCCGGGTTGCCTTTGCCGTTACCCATACGGACTTCGGCCGGTTTGGTGGAAATGGGCTTGTCGGGAAAGACCCGGATCCAGATGCGTCCGCCGCGCTTGACGTGGCGCGAAATTGCGCGCCGGGCGGCTTCGATCTGGCGCGCCGTCAAACGGCCCCGGTCAGTCGATTTGAGGCCAAAGTCGCCGAATGCGACAGTACTGCCGCGCGTTGCCAAGCCAGTATTGCGGCCTTTTTGCTCTTTGCGGTATTTTCTGCGTGCAGGTTGCAGCATGGTATTTACTCTCCTTGAACGCCGTCCGCTGCTGCGGCGGGCGCGGCGACTCTGCGGACGCGCTTAACGGCGGGTTTGGTCTCGGTCGCCCCTTCGGGCCGGTCATTGCGGCGGCGGCGCGGACGGCGCTCCTCACCCTCTGGGCGCGGGGTGCTGTCCAGCGAAGGCGCGTCGCTGCGGCCCAGTGTGTCGCCCTTGTAGACCCACACTTTGACGCCGATGACGCCCTAGGTGGTCTTGGCC
>JAIRRE010000245.1 GCA_031256125.1 Burkholderiaceae bacterium | reverse complement strand
CCCAGCCTGGCCCTGCTCTGGGTGCTGGCGCTGCTGGTGTTTGAAATTTTCTTTTCGCGCCGCGCCTGGTGCCGCTACGTCTGCCCAATTGGCCTGACTTACGGCGTCGTCGGTATTTTCTCGCCGGTGCGCGTCAAATACACGCTGGAGAGTTGCCTGCACGAAGGTGACTGCCGCAAGGTTTGTCTGGTGCCGCATGTGCTGGATACCGTCATCAAAGGCCGCGCCGTTGACGCCGAGGTTCCCATCGGGCCGGATTGCACACGTTGCGGGTTATGTATCGACGCCTGCCCGGTTGGTTCGCTGAAATTCGATATCAAAGGCTTGAGCAAATTACTCTGATTTGGCGAATCCGTTTTGCCGCCACCTGAAAATTCACCGCATGATTCGATTTAACAATGTTGCCAAGGTTTTTCGCCGCGCCCGGGTGCTTGACAACATCAGCTTGGAAATTGAACTGGGCGAGCGCGTCGCCCTGATCGGTTCCAATGGCGCTGGCAAAACGACCTTGATTCGCTGCCTGCTTGGCGAATACACGCATGAGGGGCAAGTCACCATTGACGGGCGTCACCCACGCCGCGAGCGCGCCCAGGTGCTCAAAGAAATCGGTTTCGTACCGCAGTTGCCGCCGCCACTCAAAATGCCAGTCGGGCAACTGATCGCTTTTGCCGCCAAACTGTGCGGTACCGATCCGCAACGCATTTCCGACCTGGCGGGCAGGCTCGGACTCGATACGGCTCCGATTCTGGATCGGCAGTTCGTTCGCCTATCGGGTGGCATGAAGCAGAAACTGCTGATCGCCATCGCTCTGGGCCGCAACGCCCGTGTTCTGGTGATGGATGAGCCAGCGGCCAATCTCGATCCCGAAGCGCGCAAGATATTCTTTGAAATTCTCGCCGAGCGCGCCGATCAGGCAACCATGTTGATTTCCAGCCACCGCCTGAACGAAGTGTCGGCGCTGGTCAACCGCGTCATCGAACTCGACATGGGCAAAGTGGTGCTCGACGACCGGGTTGCCGATGATGTCTCGCTGTCCGGTCTGCTGGACTGCCACATCCTCGTCAAACGCCCTGATCCGGCCTTGGCAAAAGCCCTGCTGGCCTGGCAATTTACCGATTTGGGCAACGGCCTGGAATGGCGCGGCCAAGTCGCTGGCCCCGACCGGCTGCGTTTCCTGGGCATGACCTCGCGCTACGTGGCTTTGATTAGTGACCTCAAAATGACGGAGACCCTGCAATGACGAATCGTCGCTTTTTCCTGACCGCCGGCTTCGCACTGACCCCCTTGGCAGTCGCGCTCTCGGCCTACGGGCGCACCAGCAACTGGCCCGCGGGCCTGCATCCGATCAAATGGGGCCGCGATACCTGTACCCATTGCGGCATGGCGATTTCCGACCGGCGCTTCGCCGTCGAAATGTGCGGCGCCCGAAATGACGACTTCTTGAAGTTCGATGACATCGGTTGCGCCGTGTCCTGGCAGCACGACAAAGCCAAAGACTACCCCTGGAGCGCCGAACCCACCACCCGCTTCTGGGTTGCCGACATCGCTAGCACAACCGACGACATGATCTGGCTGGACGCGCGCGCCGCGCACTACGTGCACAAGGCTTCGCCGATGGGCTACAACTTCGGCGCCAGCGCCCAGCCCCTAGCGGGTGCAGTGGACTTCCAGACCATGCGCGAGCGTGTCCTGGCTAAAGAGCAGTGATGAATCGCCGCCGCTTTCTGGTTGTCGGCTTCACGCTCACCCCGCTGGCTGCCGCGCTTGCTGCGTGCGGACGCGCGGGGAACTGGGCTGCGGGTATGCGCCCAATCATATGGGATCGTGATGTCTGCGCCCATTGCACCATGGTCATTTCCGACCGGCGCTTTGCTGCCGAAGTGTGCGGAAGTACAGCCGTCTTCAAGTTCGACGACGTTGGTTGCGCCGTATCCTGGCTGCACGACAAAGCCAAAGACTACCCCTGGAGCGCCGACCCCGCCACCCGCCTCTGGGTTGCCGACATTGCCAGCAAAGACACCGACCTTATCTGGCTGGATGCGCACGCCGCGCACTACGTCAACAAGACCTCGCCGATGGGTTACGACTTCGGCGCCAGCGCACAGAACCAGGCGGGCGCAGTGGATTTTCAGACCATGCGTGAGCATGTCCTGGCCAAGAAGGAGCAATAAGTCATGTCGCAACTGTGGCTTACCGCCAAGCTCGATATCGTCGAATCCCTGCGTTCGCGCTGGTTTTTGATTTACACACTGGTGTTCGGCGGCATTGTCGCCCTGCTGTTCCTGTTCGGCCTGACCGAATCGCGGGTACTTGGCTTTATCGGCCTGTCCCGGCTGCTGGTGACCTACATCCAGCTCACCATGGCCATTCTGCCGATCTTTGTGCTCATCACCACCGTGCGTTCCGTCGCCGGCGACCGCGAAGCCGGCGTGTACGAATACCTGCTGTCGCTGCCGGTATCGCTGTCGGCATGGTTCTGGGGCAAGATTCTGGGCCGCTACCTGGTCATCTTTTTGCCGGTCTTTGCCGCTATGGTCGCGGCAGTGCTGATCGCCCTGGTGCGCAGCATTCCGGTCCCCTGGAACATATTCGGCTACTACACGGCGCTGATCGCCGCCATGTGCGCCTGTTTTCTCGGCATCGGCATGCTGGTGTCGGCGCTGGCCCGCAGCACCGATATGGCGCAAGGCGCAGCCTTTTTGATCTGGCTGACGCTGCTGCTGTTTCTCGACCTGATCCTGTTGGGCGTCATGATTCAGGGCAAGATCAGCCCCGAAACCGCCGTCTCGATCGCGCTGGCTAATCCGTTGCAGGACTTCCGAACCGCGGCGCTTTCGCTGTTCGACCCGCAACTGATCGTGCTGGGGCCATCGGCCTACGTGATCCTCGATGCTTTCGGCGTCACCGGCTACCAAATCTTCGCGCTCGCCTATCCCATCCTGCTAGGCAGCCTGTGCGCCGCCTTCGGCTACCTGGCCTTTCGTCGAGGAGACCTGCCATGAACCTGTGCCCACGCGCCTTTCTAATCGCTCTACTGCTGTTGCCCGCCTGCGCGTTTGCGCAACAACCCACGCCGCCCACGCCACAACCTGCCTCTGAAGCCCAGCAACCCGCGCCGGAATTCCTGCTGAAGGCTCCGCTGGTCGATCTGGCCGGCAAGCCCGCCACGCTGGCCCAATTCCACGGCCAGCCGCTCATCATCAACTTCTGGGCACGCTGGTGCGGCCCCTGCCATACCGAAATTCCTGGCATCGTTGCGCAATACCCCCGCGCCCAAAGCGCCGGTGTGCAAGTGGTCGGCGTCGCGCTGGACGACAAACCCGACGCCGTGCGCGATTTCGCCACCGCCTATGACATCAACTACTCCGTCCTGCTCATCAAAGACCAGGGGCCGGCCCTGTTGCAGCAGCTTGGTAATGAGCAGGCGGGGCTGCCCTACACGCTGGTCATCGACCGCAACGGCCAAATCGTGATGCACAAACTCGGCGCCATGTCGCGCGCTGAAATGGAACAAGCCTTCCAGGCCGCCAGCAAATAGTCCGCACATCGCGCGACCGCTTTCGGCAGGTTGGTCTCTGTTGGGCTATTTATACGCGGCTGGCAGTGCTGCAAACCCCTGTCAAGATTTGACTTCCCGATCACCAAATTGCAATGCACGCCCGGCTTGCGCGCTTGCGGCGCGAGAGAGACAAGCGTAAAAATTCTCGCCGGTTTTGGTGTCGCGCCAGCAGCCATCGGCATACCGAAAGTGCAAGCCTCCGGCGCGCGCGGCCAGCCAGACTTCGTGCAACGGCTTTTGCAGGTTGACCACGATCTGGCCACCATCGGGAAACAGCAACGTCACCATGCCACCAGCGCGCTGGTTGTCGATATCGACGTCAGCCTGATCGTTGAGGCGGTCGCAATCGCGCTCGATCTGATTGAGCAGGCGTTCGGCCCGATCCATGTACTCGAGGTCAGTCATAATTGTTTGGATGTTTCAGCGTTGCTGCTTTCACTGTGGCCGAACGATTCTAGGAGCCAAGGCTCTGGCCTGGACGGGGATGGGGATATTCGCGGGCGGGCTGGTTTTGGCGCTGAGCGGCTGTGGCCAAAAGGGACCGCTCTATCTGCCCGCCAACGACCCCAACGCCGCGCAACGCGCGACGCTGCCGCAGGCGCTGCTCAATATCGTGCGCACGCCCCGCGTACCGCAACCGCCAGCCTCGGCCGCTTCGGCGCCGGATGCGGCGGCGTCCAAGCCCCAGGATGCCGCGCCGCCCTTGCCGCCGCCGGCTCTGCCTA
>JAIRRE010000023.1 GCA_031256125.1 Burkholderiaceae bacterium | reverse complement strand
AGCGGCATACAGGATGCCGCCTCTGACCTGGTCAATCTGGAACTGTAGCATGAAACGTTCATTTCCCATACTCGGAACCGGGGGTTTTCCAATCCGAGGTGCAACACCGAAACATCGGGTAAGTCGCACAAATGAGAACACACTATCCACACTTGCAACCAGAAGAGCGCTTAGTAAGAAAAGTTCTTACGCACGCTGCCATATATCTTAAGGAACATTGACTCTAAAAATTCACCGTTCGTCGGACAGGTAGTACCGTTCGTCGGATGGATAGCACCGTTTGTCGGCTCACTCAAAAACAGCGACCGGGCGTTACCACCAAGTCTGAACCCGGTTGCACTGCGGATTGGAGAGTGCTCCGCCGAAAAGCGACACTATGGCAATTCCAAATAAGTCTGCGCGAGCCAATGCGCCCCGGTTTAGGATGGGACACGAGACGCAAAGCACAGCAATCCCCGGCGGTATCGCGAGCAATTGCAACGAAGCAAACCGCCCAAAGCCGGGATGCGACAACCGCGAAGGCATTGTTCAGCGTTGCCTAAAACCAGGGGAATACCGAAAACGTTTCAATTATTGCCAGTAGTTGACAAAGCGCCGTGGAGTCAAAAATTTGGCCTTAAACTATGCTGAATAAGTCTGCGCGAGCGGGGATGCTTGGATTTGGGATGGGATGCGAAGCCCAAAGCGCAGCGATACCCGATGGTATCGCGAGCATTTACAACAAAGCAGGTAACCGAAAGTTGGTATGCTCTAGCAGCAAGGAACGTGTTCAGCGTTGCTCTTATTGGACGCTCGTGGAAATTTATTTTTCGGGCCGCCCTGCCAAAACACTTACAAGAGAGTGATAAATCATATCCGATCCATGCTCTGGATTGTCCGGGTCGATGGAAAAAGGATTGCGAATTACGGGATGGCCTTGCGCATCGCGGGGCGCGGGGTGGAAAAAAAACGACAGCGTGTGTGCCCCGTGAGCGCGGTGGGCTTCCAGTACGGCGCGCAGTTGCGGCGCGGTCAAGGCGCGCAGGGGGTGAAATTCAGTAACGCTGTAACCCGGCTGGCGATTGCGCGCCAGTTCGTCGAAGAACGCCGGGGCGTCGGTGGCCTCGCCATACAGGTTCACGCCCAGTTGCACGTTGCCGAAAGGCCGCCGTGAAAGCGCCGAGGCAAAGCGTGTTTCATCCCAACCCGCGCCGGTGGCCGGGTATATCTGCTGCGTGCGGCGTGGCACAGCGGCCAGGCAGGTGCCATTGAGCGCATCACTGAAGTTCTCGAGGTAGTCCACGACCTGCTGGCCGCGAAATGTGTTCCACAATGGAGCCAGCGGGTTGTAGCGCAGCGCCAGATCATCGGCGGGCGCGTCGATCCAGAATTGCACCGTGCCACCCGGTTGCGCCATCGACGGCAACGGCTGACGCATGGGCGCAACAACCTGCGGCTGCGCGTCGGGATGCCGGGGATCAAATACCGTCACGCGCCGCGTGCCCAAGTGGATCAAATGGGTCGCGCCGGCTTGCGGCTGTTCCAGCGCCACGTCGATGCGGTGCAGGCCCGGCGCCAGATCGCGGTAATCGAGGCCGGCGTTCCAGCCCACAAGCGCCGTCCCTAGATCGGGCCGCGCCGCGCTCACGTCCTGACGCACATAGTGAGCGGAAACACGCTCAACCTCCTGGCCATCCATATACACGCGCACCCACGGCGCAGCGGCGGGATCGGCGTCCGGCGCTGGCCGAGTCAGGTCGCGCGCCCAGCCGCTGACGGCGAACTGACCCGCGCTGTGAGCGTCCAGCCGTTGCCAAAATGGGGCGCCGGGCGTTTCGTTGGCAGGCGGCTCAATCTGCTTGAAGGCCGTGAACGGGACGCCCAGCGCCGCGTCAAGTGCCGCCACCGTGCCAAAACGCCGGCGCAAAAAAACGCGGAAACCGGTGCGCGATGCCGCCGAATAGTCCGTGACCACATAGGACGCGCCATCGCCCATGCCGGTCTCGAAATGCGGATAAAGCTGGTGTACCTCACCCAGCAGGTTCACGCCCGCGATGCGCCGCCGCACAGCGGGCGGCTGCTGGCAAAGCGCATCGACGATGGCGCGCAACGCCTGCTCGCGCCGCGCGGTAATGGCGTTGTCGGTGCGCGCAATGCTCCACGGATACAGCGGCTGGCCCATGTAACGATCCACCGGCAGCGGCCCTTCGGGCGTTTCGGCCAGATTACGCGGATCGGCGGCCAGCGCCGGTTCGATGGGCGCTTGCACGCCAAAATGGGTCGAGAAGAAATACAACACCACCGGCCTATCCACGCCCGCCACGGTATGGGTCACACGTTGCACAGCGGTCTGGTCGATGGCCCAGCCGCCACGGCTATCGGACTGAAAAAAATCCAACAACGGCAGTACCAGCGTGTAACCAACCTGGAAATGTCCATCGGGACTTTGACGCGGGCCGAGTTGTTGCAAATATTGTTCGATCACTTCTGCAGCCGAGCCTTGCGGCCCGTCACAAGAGGAAGGCTGCGGCAGCCCGGCATGCGGCGGCACCAAGTCCAGACAGGCGTTCAGCCCGCCAATCGCGGGCACCAGCAGCAGCGGTTGCCGCCCGCTTTGCCACAGCCAGGCCGAAAGTGCGATCAACGCTGCCAGCAGCAGCGCGGCCAAGCCCAGGATAGGCAGGCGTCCGGCGGTATCAACGTCCTCCCCCGCCACCGCAGCCGGGTGGGAGTCGGGGCGTGTTTGTGGAGCCGACATCACGCTGTGATTTCCTGCTTGGCAAACTGGGCGAATGTGCGCCGGAATTTAGCCACCTTGGGTGCG
>JAIRRE010000158.1 GCA_031256125.1 Burkholderiaceae bacterium | reverse complement strand
GTTGGTGGCCGTGACGGTTTCTGTGCCCGTGGCTTGTGCCGTGGCGCTGCTGACGCTGTAGTGGCCTGTGCCGTCGGCCATGCCGGTGGTACTGCTGCCATCGCCAAAGGTAACGGTGATCTGGTCGCCTGCTTCGGCCTTGCCTGCCAGGGTGATGGTGCCATTGCTGTTCTGGTTGACGCTGTCGATGGTGGGCGCGGTTACCGTGGTGGTGGCCGTGCCGGTCCAATTCACGCTGGTGGGTGTGCTGTGGTTGCCCGCGGCGTCGGTGGCGGTGATGGTTTCGGTGCCGGCCTTTTGCGCCGAATGGCTGGTGATGCTGTAGTTTCCGCTGGCATCCGCTTTGCCGGTGGCGTTGCTGCCATCGGCATAGACGATGGCGACGGTGCTGCCTGCCTCGGCATGGCCGGTGATAGTCAGCGGGCCGCCGCCTTTGCCCGTGGTACTGGCGCTGCTCACCGTGGGCGCAATCGGCGGCGTGGTGTCGATCCAGCTCGCAGTGAGGATGACCGGAGTGGGAATGCCGCCGCCGCTAATGATGGGGGCGCTGATGGTCACCGTTTCCGTACCCGTGGTTTGTACCGTGGTACTGGTCAGGCTGTAGTGGCCGGTGCTATCAACTGTGCCGGTAGCGCTGCTGCCATCGCCAAAGGTGACGTTGACCCAGTCGCCTGCCAGGGCGTTGCCCGACACGGTGAGCGTGCCGTCGGCGTTCTGGCTGGGGGGGGCTACGCCGAAAACTGGTGTTGCGGGAAGGCCCGGCGGCGGCGGGATGATGGTGTCCGCTGCGTCGGTGGTGGTGAGTGTTTGCTGCGTCATGTGATATATCTCCTGAAAGGGTTGAACATGTAATCAAACTGACGTGACTCAAGATTTCCTTGCTTGATGCAGTAAGTTCTTGCACACGTTGCGCATACTTTAAGGAATATTGACGCTGAAAATTTACCGTTCGTCGGCGCATAACGCAGTTCGTCGGATAATTCAAAAGAAATATTTATTTACAAATTCATCCTGGAGTACTTTGCACCTCACCAACACCTGTTGTACAGTGGCTGCTCAGTACGCAGCTACGCGTAAAAACGCACTTCCGGGGCAAACGGCTTGTTGTCGCAGGCGTGGATGCTCATAACACTATTTGCGCCGCAAAAGTCACCGTTCGTCGGCGCATAGTGCCGTTCGTCGGATTAATCAAGAAATATTTGCTTACAGGTAAGTGCGATCTGTCCCGCCGATGACACGGCTGTTGCCTAGCCCCGCAATTCTGGAGCGGGTAGCTTACGGTTGCGGGCGGGAGTTTTTTGACAATATGGGTTCCCGCGCTTTAACACAGTATTTACTCAAAAAATCACCGTTCGTCGGATGAATAGGCACTTTCGTCGGATTGCCGGAGAAAAAACGCGCGTTCAAGGATGCTCTTAAGGCAACACTGAACAAGTCACCATCTGCGTGAGCGGAAACTCACGCCGGAGGCTTTGCAGGCAACGCTCAACCCAAAACCTGCCCAACCCTGTCATCGGTAATCCGCCCCGCCTCGACCGTGATGCGCCGCTGGCAGCGCGCGGCGATGGCGCGGTCGTGCGTGACCAGCAGCAAGGTCGTACCTTGTTCGCGGTTGAGGTCGAACATCAGCGCCATGACCTGCTCGCCGGTGGCCCAGTCCAGGCTGCCGGTCGGTTCGTCGGCCAGCAGCAGCGCGGGCCGCACCACGAAAGCGCGCGCCAGCGCCACGCGCTGCTGTTCGCCGCCGGAAAGCACCTTGGGATAGTGGCGCAAACGCTCGCCTAGCCCGACGCGCGCCAGCATTTCGCGCGCCTGCGTTCGGGCGTCGCGCTGGCCCAGCAGTTCCAGCGGCAGCATGACGTTTTCCAGCGCGGTCAGGTTGCTCATCAATTGAAAGCTCTGAAACACGAAGCCGATTTGCCGGGCGCGGATAGCCGCGCGCGCATCTTCATCAACGGCGAACAAATCTTCGCCAGCCAGTCGCACCGTGCCGCGCGTGGGCGTATCCAGCCCGGCGATGATCGACAGCAGCGTGCTTTTGCCCGAACCGGATGCGCCCGCGATGGCGACCGTTTCGCGCGGGGCGAGCTGGAAATGCACATCGCGCAAAATATCCAGCGTGCCGCTGGAATCGGTGACCGACTTGAAGACGTGTTCGACCGACACGATGGGCGCTGAATCAGGCTCAGACATAAGGAGTTTGCAATTGCAAGGGTTGACGGGCTTGGCGCACCGGCGCGACTTTATCCGCACAGCGGCGCGGTGGGCGGCGGGCATGTTACTGGCCGCGCCGCTGGTGGCGCGCGCCGATGCGGGCGGCAAAACACTGCTGGTGGTCGGCGATTCGCTTAGCGCGGAATACGGTTTGGCGCGCGGCACGGGCTGGGTGGCACTGCTGCAACAACGCCTGAACCAGCGCCACATCCCGGTCAACGTGGTCAACGCCAGCATTTCGGGCGATACCACGGCGGGCGGGCAGGCGCGGCTGCCCGCGCTGTTGAAAGCGCATCGCCCGGCCATCGTGGTGATCGAACTGGGCGGCAATGACGCGCTGCGCGGTCTTGACTTGGCGGCCACGCAAGCCAATCTCGCGGCCATGACGCAAGCCGCGCAACAGGCCGGGGCCAAGGTGGTCATCGCGGGTATGCAAGTGCCGCCCAATTACGGCGCGGATTACGCGCGGCAGTTCGCGGCGCTGTTCGGGCAAGTCGCCCAGGCACAACATGCGGCGCTGGTGCCGTTTCTGCTCAAGGGCATCGCCGACCGGCCCGATGCGCTGGCGCTGTTCCAGAGTGACGGCATCCATCCCGTTGCCGCCGCCCACCCGGCGATCCTGAACAACGTCTGGACGGCGCTGGCCCCATTGCTACCCAAACCGCGCTCATGAGTGTTTTGAGCCTTTCCGCCGCCGACGCGCTGGCGCGTATCGACACCTTCGACGCCATCATCGACGCCCGCAGCGAGGATGAATGGGCGCTTGACCGTCTGCCCGGCGCGCTGAACTGGCCGAGCCTGACCAACAGCGAGCGTGCGCACATCGGCACGCTTTATGCGCAAGTCAGCCCGTTCGAGGCGCGCAAGGCGGGCGCGGCGCTAACCGCGCGCAACATCGCCGCGTACATCGAGCGCGAGGTCATGGACAAGCCCAAAAATTGGCAGCCGCTTGTCTATTGTTGGCGCGGCGGCCAGCGCAGCAGCGCGCTGGCGCACGTGCTGGGGCAAATCGGCTTTCGTGTCCACGTCATCGCCGGCGGCTACCAGGCGTTCCGCAAAGCGATGCTGGACGATCTGCCCCGACGCGTCGAGCGCCTGCAACTGCGCGTGTTGTGCGGCCCCACTGGTTCGGGCAAAACGCGCTTGCTGCACGTGCTGCGCGACGCGGGCGCGCAAACGCTCGACCTCGAAGCCCTGGCTTGCCATCGCGCATCGGTACTGGGATCGGTACCCGGCCAGCCGCAGCCCACGCAAAAGCATTTCGAGATGCGGCTGTGGAACGCGCTGCGCGCGCTGGGCGATGATCGCCCGGTGTACGTCGAGGCCGAAAGCAAAAAAGTCGGCAACCTGACCGTGCCCGAATCGCTCATCGCCGCCATGCGCGCTGGCGAATGTCTGTCCGTGCAACTGTCCGAGGACGAGCGCGTTGCGCTGCTGCTGGAGGACTACCCTTATTTTGTGCGCGACCCGGACCTTTTCTGCCAGAACCTGTCCATCCTGACCGCGCTGCGCGGTCGCGCCGTGGTCGAAGGCTGGATCGCCGACGTGCGCGCGGGCCGCATCGAAGCGGTGGTGCGCGACCTCCTGGCGCGCCACTACGACCCCGGCTACGCCGCTTCCACCCGCCGCAACTTCGCGCGCTTCGACGCAGCCCGGCCCGTTACGCTCGCCAGCCGATCCCCCGTCGCCATGACCGCTGCGGCGCAAGCCATCCTGACGGAAAGCGCCTCTCAACCCGCAGCGTCCCCTCCCAACCCGTGAGCCACACCCGTGGGAACACGCTACCCTCATCTACAGCCAGCCAGAACATCGGCAGCCCTTGGCATTACTGCGACAACAAGTCCGGCGCGGTTATTGCGTCCTGACTTTTGGCGTTTCCCGCAGCACTGCAAATGCGCGCGATACCATCGGGTACCGCTGCGCTTTGTGCCTCGCATCTGACCCCCAATTCAGACGCGCCCATTCGCGCAGACTTATTCAACGTTGCCTTTACGCGCTCGACGTCGAGCGCCCAACCCGCCCAATATGCCCCTGCTGCCCATCCTCCGCTACCCCGACCCGCGTCTGTACAAGGTCGCCCAGCCGGTCCAGGCCATCGACGCCCCCTTGCAAGCCCTGATCCGCGACATGCTCGCAACCATGTACGACGCCAAAGGCATAGGCTTGGCCGCCACGCAGGTGGACCAGCATCTGCGGCTGATGGTGATCGACATCTCCGAAGAGCACAACCAGCCGCAGGTGCTCATCAACCCGGAACTGCTCTGGGCCAGCGAGGAGCATCTCAAAGGCGAAGAAGGGTGCCTGTCGGTGCCCGGCATCTATGACGACGTAGAACGCGCCGCCGAGGTGCGGGTGCGCGCGCAGGACGAACACGGTGTGGCGCGCGAAATCGAGGCCGAGGGCCTGCTGGCGGTGTGCATCCAGCACGAACTCGATCACCTGATGGGCAAAGTATTCGTGCAATACCTCTCGCGGCTCAAGCAAAGCCGCATCAAGGCCAAGCTGCGCAAGCAGGAACGCGAAGCGCAGCAGCAGCAGGAGGCGTGATGCGCATCGCCGTGGCCGGTACCCCCGACTTTGCCCGCGTTGCGCTGGCGGCGCTGCACGCGGCGGGGCACGATGTTCTGCTGGTACTGACCCAGCCTGACCGCCCTGCCGGACGCGGCATGAAGCCGCACCCCTCGCCTGTCAAACAATGGGCGCTGGCGCATAGCCTGCCGGTACTGCAACCGCGCAGCTTGCGCCTGGACGGCAAATACCCCGATGAAGCCGCCACTGCGCGCGCCGCGCTACAAGCCACGACCCCGGATGTGCTGGTGGTGGCCGCCTATGGCCTGATATTGCCGCGCTGGACGCTGGATCTACCGCGCCTGGGGTGCCTGAACATCCACGCCTCGCTGCTGCCGCGCTGGCGCGGCGCGGCGCCGATCCAGCGCGCCATCGAGGCGGGCGACGCGCAAACCGGTGTCACCATCATGCAAATGGACGAGGGTCTGGATACCGGTGACATGGCGCTGCGCGAGGCCATTGTCATCGGCGCACGCGAAACCGCCGCCAGCCTGCACGACCGGCTGGCCGAACTGGGCGCGCGCCTGATCGTGCAAGCGCTGGAACAAGCCGCGCACGGCCCATTGATCGTCACGCCGCAACCCACCGAAGGCGTGAGCTACGCCCGCAAAATCGACAAAACCGAGGCGCGCATCGACTGGTCGCGCCCGGCGCTGGAAATCGAGCGGCGCATCCGCGCCTTCGATCCCTTCCCCGGCGCGGCCACGGCGCTGAGTGGCGAGGCGATCAAGGTCTGGGATGCCCAATTGGACACCACGCCGCGCCCGCCCGACACGCGCCCCGGCCAGATACTGTGCGCGGACGAAACCGGCGTAGCGGTGGCTTGCGGCCAAGGCGAACCCGATGGCGTGCTGTACCTCACCGAATTGCAACGCGCCGGCGGCAAACGCCTGCCCGCGCGCGAGTTCCTGCGCGGCTTTGCGCTGGCGGCGGGGCAGACGCTGGACGGCACCATATGAACTGATCCGCAAACCCCCTCTCCCGCTTGCGGGAGAGGGGGGCCGAAGGCCGGGAGAGGGCTGTGGCTGCGCCTTATTGCGGGGTGATCTTGCGGATTGCGTTGTTATACCTGTCGGCAACGTAGATTGCGCCGCTGGCATCCACGGCTACATCCTCAGGCGAATTGAAAACCGCTTGGTCAGCCGGGCCGTCTCTCAAGGTGGTCGTGCTGTCCCACGCTGGCAATGGCATGCTGCACGTGGGCGGCGGTCCGTTGGTCACGCTCACGGTGTCAGGAGCGCCCGGCACTAGCGGTGGCGTGGTGCCTGCGATTGTTGTAACCTGGGCGTCCGGCGTGATCCGGCGTATTCGGTCATTGCCGGTGTCAGCCACGTAAAGAGCGCCGTCCGGGCCGAACGCCATGCCACACGGTATCGAGAAGCCGGCGCTGGCGCCGACGCCATCGGTAAGGCCTTGTATTTCCGAACCGGTCCAAGTGTTCACCGTACCGCTAAGCGTTATTTTGATAATGCCGTCCACGCTTATGATTGGGGTGGTTGGAGATAGCGCTAGCATGATCCAAGGAAGTGACTCACTGACGTATAGGTTGCCGCTTCCATCGATCGCAATGCCCCAAGGGGCATTCAAATCCACCCCTGAAGTGACGATGGTGGTAACGACCCCGGCGGGTGTGATTTTGCGCATATGACCGCTGTCGGTGACATACACATTGCCTGTGGCGTCCAGGGTTAACCCTGTCGGATTGGAGAACTGCGCGGACGAACCCATACCGTCAGCATATCCTCCCGCACCTGCCTGACCAGCCAAGGTGCTGACCGCGCATGCGGCGCTGTCGGAGTTGGTGATTTTGCGGATGACATTGTCCCCCGAATCAGCCACATAGATCGTGCCGTTCTGGTCCACGGCTAGGTTAGTCGGACCGGAGAACAGAGCGCTCGTGCAGGGGCCGTCGATATTGGTTGAATTGGCAGCCAAACCACCCGTACCCGCCACAGTACTGACCGTGCCATTGGCAATTTTGCGGATTTTGTTGTTGCCGGTATCGGCAACATAAACGCTGCCGTCCGGCCCAACCGCGACCCCCATCGGACTGCTGAAAGTCGCGCTTGTGGCTGGGCCGTCGGCGGAGCCAGCGGAGTTAGACCCTTGGCCCGCTAGCGTAGTAACAACGTAGCCGTTGGTGTTTTGCTCGCCGCCGCCGCCGTCGCCC
>JAIRRE010000227.1 GCA_031256125.1 Burkholderiaceae bacterium | reverse complement strand
CATATCGTTCATACCGGCAGCCGGTTCATCAAGAATAATCAACTCAGGCTGGGCGACCAGTGTGCGCGCCAGTTCCACGCGCCGCTGCGCACCGTAGGGCAGGGAGGTGGCATTTTCGTGCGCGACGCCGGCCAAATTCAACCGTTCGAGCACGGCCATTGCGCGGTCGATCAACGCGCATTCCTCGCGCCGTTGCGCGGGTGTGCCCAGCAGCCCTTGCCACCAGCGCTGGCGGATTTGCAGATGCTCGCCCGCGATCACGTTCTCCAGTACCGTCATATCGGCAAACAGACGGATGGTCTGGAATGTCCGGCGGATGCCCAGTTGCGCCATGCGGTGCGGCGCAAGACCGGTTACGTCATCGCCGCGCCAGCGGATACGGCCGTTGGTGGGGCGGTACACGCCGGTAATCAGGTTGAACACCGTGGTTTTGCCCGCGCCGTTGGGGCCGATCAAAGCGACGATTTGGCCGCGCTGAATGCGGAAACTTAAGTCGTCAACCGCACGCAGGCCGCCGAAGCCGATGCCCAGGCCGTCGAGTTCCAGCAGCGTTTCGGGCGCCGCTTCCTGGCTCGTATCCATGCGGTTCAACCTCCCCGGCGCGCCGGCCAGATGCCTTGCGGGCGCAGCACCATGATGACGATCATGGCGATGCCGAAGGCGAAATAGCGGTACTGCGCCAGATCGGTAAAGATCTGCGGCACCACGAACATCATGGCCGTGCCCAGCAGCACGCCCGGCACCGAGGCCTGGCCGCCGACCAGCACGATGGCAAACAGCGTGACTGAATCGGTGAACTGAAACGAACCGGGGCTGACGGCCGAGAGCTGCATCGCGAACAGTGTACCGGCCAGCCCGGCGATGGCGGCGGCCAGCGCGAACGCGCCGATGCGGTAGGCGCGCGCGTTCACGCCCAGCGTGGTGGCGGCCAGTTCGTCATATTTCAGGTAGCGGAAAGTTCTCCCCAGCGCCGAACGATTCAAATTGCGTACCAGCCACAGCACCAGCGCCAAGGCCGCCCAATTCAGGTAGAACAAATCGGTCTGGCTGCCCAGGACATGGCCGAACAACACCGGCCCGGCTACGCCGAACAGACCATCCGGCCCGCCGGTCAGGCCAAACAAATCGTTCTTCATCGCCAACACGAAAATTGCGTTGAAGCCGATGGTCACCACCAGCAGATAGTCACCGCGCAACTTGACGATGGGGGCCGACAGGATGGCGCCAAAAGCGGCAGCGACCACAACGCCGACCGGAATGGTCCACAGCACCGGCCAGTTGAAGCTGAGCGACAGAATCGCGGTGACGTAAGCGCCGATGCCGAAATACACGGCATGGCCCATGTCGTACATGCCCGCGCGCCCCAGCACGATGTCCTGCGACAGCGCGACGATGGCGTAAACCGCGAATACGCCGCCAACGGTCACCCAGGCCGGCGACAGGACCAGCGGCAACAGTAGTCCAGCCAGCCATAGCGCGATACCGGACCATGCCATGATCCGGCTGCGGTTACTGGCCGTTGTTATCGACGCTTTGAGTTGCTTGCTCATGTTGCCCTTACACCTTTTCCGCGATGCGCTCGCCCAGCAGACCAGAGGGGCGCACCAGCAGGATCACGATCAGCAACCCGAACGTGATCGCGTCTTGCCATGAACTCGATACATAACCTGCGGCGAAGGCATTGAACAAGCCGAGCAGCAAGCCGCCCAGCATCGCGCCGGGAATGTTGCCGATACCGCCGATGATCGCGGAAATGAAGGCGTTCAGGCCGTAGGACCAGCCCATCGTGAAATAGGTTTGGCGATAGTACAAGCCGATAAACAGGCCGCCGACCGCACCAAGCACGGGGCCGATCACGAACACGATGGCAATCACGCGGTTGACGTTGATACCCATCAGCCGTGCAGCATCCTGATCGATGGCGGCAGCGCGGATGGCCGTGCCCAGACGGGTGTGATGCACGAAAAAGTACAGCGCGCCCATCAGCGCCAGGGCGCCGCCCATGATGAGCAACTGCACAAAACTCAGATAGGCTCCGCCGATATGCCAGGTGACGCCGGGCAGCAGGTCGCTGGGGAACACACGGACATTCGGCCCCCATATCAGCATGATGCCGTTTTCTATCAGCATCGAAGCGCCCAGCGCCGAGACTATCGGCGAGAGCCGGTGCGCGCGCCGCAGCGGACGATAGGCCAGCCGCTCCAACAGCGTGCCGGCCAAGGCCGCGCCGATCACCGCCATGACGAACGCAAGCGCCATCAGCAACGGTACCGGCAGGCCGCCGAATATGCCGGCTGTCAGCGCCGTCAGCCCGATGAAGGCGCCCAGGATGCACAAGTCGCCGTGGGCGAAATTAATCAGCTTGAGCACGCCATAGACCATCGTGTAGCCCAGCGCAATCAGCGCGTAGATGCCGCCGACCGTTAAACCGTTGATGAATTGCTGCAAGATCAAATTCATCTAACCTCCTTGCATAGATGAGAGCAGTCATGCAGCGCGCCCAATTCGGCTTCAGGCCGTTTCGGTGGCGGCTTCAGCGGGTTGCGCACCAGCCTCCGCCTCCTACGGACACGCCGGATGTCACGATGAAACACCCACCCGGCGGGAACACAACTGGACAGTTCGGCCTTATTTGGCCGGATAAATGGTTTTATAGGAACCGTCTGCCTGCACTTCAAATGCCGTCATCGGGCTGCCGACACGCTCACCGTTCTGGTCCCAGGTGAATGAGCCGGTCAAGCCGTTGTAGCTTTTCATGTTGTGCAGCCAGGGAATCAGCTTGGCGGTATCGGCTGACTGGGTGGCCGTGATCGCCGCGAGCACCGCGCGCAAGCCGTCTGCGTTGGTAAACGTGTAGATGCTCGGCGGCTGCGAGCCGTAGGTTTTGACGTAATCGGCGAGAAACTGCTTGGCCTCCGAGTAAGGCAGGTTTTCCGGCGATGGCACGTTGATGATGACGGCGCCTTTGGCCGCGTTGCCGGCAATTTTGGCGAAGGCGGCATTCTGAATGGCGTCGCCGCCGACAAAAGAGGCCGTCATGCCCAGTTGCACCATTTGCGCGCGAATCAAACCGCCGTCAGTGTAGTAGCCCGAATAGTACAGCGCGTCGGGATTGTCGGCTTTGATTTTGGTCAGCACGGCGCTGTAATCCTGGGTGCCGGCGGTGATGTAGTCCTTGGCCACGACATTGCCACCCGCATGTTTGATGGCCTGCTCAACGCTGTCGGCCAGGCCCGTCGCGTAGCTGGAACGGTCGCTCAGTACCACGATGCGCTTGTACTGCCTGGCCTTGACCAGATACTCGGCGGTAAACGTCGCTTCGGCGCTATTGGGCGGCGCGTTGCGGAAAAAGGTTTTCCAACCCTTGGCGGTCAGTTCGTCGCTGGTGCCGTCCGAGGTCTGGATCACATTGGCTGCCGAGTAAATCGGCGCGGCCGCCAGCGCCGCGCCGCTGGTGTAGGTGCCGATCACCGCGATGACGCCATCGTTGACCAGCTTGCGCGCGCAAATCGCCGCCGTGGCCGGCTTGCCTTCATCGTCACACACCGTCACTTCGATCTTGCGCCCCAGCAACCCGCCCTTGGCGTTCTGCTGATCCGCCAGCAGCTTGACGCCGTTCTGGATGCCCTGACCTTCGGCGGCGTAGTCCCCGGTAATGGGAGCCTGCACGCCGATTTTGATCGGGCCGCCCGCGGCTTGCGCGGCTCCCGTTGCCAGTCCTCCCAGCGTCAGGGCGAAAACCGAAATTGCTGCTATTTTTGTCAACCGAGTCATTGTCTGTTCTCCTGATCCAAACACGGGTATGTTACCTTGATTGGGGATGTTGATTGGCTTGAATAAAGCCATGTCGTCAGAGACCGGCATCTGGCCGGGACGGGCGCGTAGCCAGCGCGCGCTCGACGATGGCTCGCACATCCGCCAGGGTCTCACCTTGCAGCGCCAGGCGCGTTACTGCGCTGTCACGGCCTACCAGTTCCTCGCACAGCTTGATGCATTGCACCAGATCGAGGCGTGTGTCTAGATGTACCAGCGGCATGAACCAGCAATAAAGGAGCAGCGCATCTTCAAGGCGTTGTTGGCTGGCGAGCCTGAACAACGCCTCGCCTTCCTACGGAAACACATTGGACATCCCCAATACCCAGCCCTGGGCGCCCACCGCGATGCTCTCAACCACCACGTTGTCAAAACGTAGTTTGCTTCAAAGATTCGTCGGTCGATACGCGGCGCTTCATCGACCTACGCAATGCCGTTGGCGACCAGTTCGTGCTGTTCGCCGGTCTTCACAATCTTGCAGGCTAGGGCGTGTTAACACTAATAGAATGGGATTTTTCTATCTGCACGATCACTCTATTCATGCAACTGACTGCCGAGCAATTCAAACGCATCGCACCGTACCTGCCTCGCCAACGAGGCA
>JAIRRE010000184.1 GCA_031256125.1 Burkholderiaceae bacterium | reverse complement strand
CACCCCAATCACCACCCGGTCGAACAGCCGCAGCGCGCGCCGAACGATGTCTTCGTGCCCCAGCGTAATGGGGTCGAACGTGCCGGGATAAATGGCGATGACGGATCGGGACATGCGGGCGGTTCCTGGAGATGCAGGCCAAACATCATACGGGTTGTTACTTTGGCCCTGGCACGCGGCGCCCATGCCATACTGCTTGCTTCTTTCAACCCCAAACCCTAGGAAACCTGTCATGACCCGTGAAGTCGTTGTTGTCAGCGGTGCGCGCACCGCCATTGGTACGTTCGGCGGTCGCCTCCAGGATGTGCCCACTGTGGAATTGGGCGCTACCGTGGTCAAAGAGGTGATCGCGCGCGCGGGCCTGACGGGCGCGGATGTGGGCCAGGTGGTGTTCGGCCACGTCGTTAACACCGAGCCGCGCGACATGTATTTGTCGCGCGTGGCGACCATCAAAGGCGGCTGTCCCAAGGAAACCATCGCCATGAACGTCAACCGTTTGTGCGGGTCGGGCTTGCAGGCCATTGTCTCGGCCAGCCAGGGCATCATGTTGGGCGACTACGACGTGGCTATTGGCGCTGGGGCGGAAAGCATGAGCCGCGCGCCCTACATCAGCCCCAGTAACCGCTGGGGCGCGCGCATGGGCGACGCGACGCTGGTGGACATGATGGTGGGCGCGCTACACGATCCGTTCGACGTGGTGCACATGGGCGTGACGGCGGAAAACGTCGCCAAGGAATACGGCATCACGCGCGAGGAGCAGGATGCGCTGGCGCTGGAAAGCCACCACCGCGCCGAGCGCGCCTGGGCCGAAGACCGTTTCAAGGACCAGATCGCGCCGGTCATCCTCAAGACCCGCAAGGGCGATGTGATCTTTGCCAAGGACGAGCACTTCCGTCCCGGCGCCAAGGCCGAAGACTTCCAGAAGATGAAGCCGGTGTTTGCCAAGGAAAACGGCACCGTGACGGCGGGCAACGCATCGGGCATCAACGACGCCGCCGCCGCTGTGCTGCTGATGGAAGCTGGCGTGGCCCGCGCGCGCGGCGCCAAACCGCTGGCGCGGCTGGTGGGCTACGCGCACGCGGGGGTCGATCCCAAACTGATGGGCATCGGCCCGGTACCGGCCACGCAGTCGGTGCTCAAGAAAACCGGCCTCAAGCTCGATCAGATGGACGTGATCGAAGCCAATGAAGCCTTCGCGGCGCAAGCGTGCGCGGTCATCAAGGGGCTGAACGCCGACCCGGCCAAGGTCAACCCCAATGGCTCAGGTATTTCGCTGGGCCACCCCATCGGCGCGACGGGGGCGATCATCACCGTCAAGGCGCTCTACGAACTGCACCGCATCGGCGGCCGCTACGCGCTGGTGACGATGTGCATCGGCGGCGGACAGGGGATCGCGGCGGTGTTTGAGCGGATGTAAAGCCAGCCCACATAAGTTGGGTTAAGCCTGCGAAATCCAACATTGAGAAGGCAAAAGATCCCTATGCAATACAGACAGGCGCGGCGATTTGGCGGCGCCTGCTTCTTCACGGTCAGTTTGACCGATCACTGCCGCAGATTGTTGGTCAATCATGCCAAACACTTTTGTGTTGGGATTCGCAAAGCCTCATCCCAACCTAACCGAGCTTGAAAAACTTCATGGATGACATTCATGTAATTGCCCTGAAGCCGTTCTGCCAATGTCGGGCATCGTTCCGCTCATGTATACTTTGTCTTTAAGCCAGCCCCAGAGGTAAGTTATGCTGCACTACATCGATCACAGCAAGATGGGTCGGGGCAATCACGGATGGCTGGACAGTCATTTTCATTTCTCCTTCGCTGAATACTTCAACCCAAAGAACATCCGCTTCGGTATTCTGCGCGTGTTGAATGACGACACGGTGCAGCCGGGAACAGGGTTCCCGACGCATCCGCACCGCGATATGGAAATCGTTTCCTATGTTGTTCAGGGCGAGCTTTCGCATAAGGACAGCATGGGTAACGCGCATACGCTCTCGCGTGGGCAAGCCCAATACATGAGCGCCGGAACCGGCGTCACGCACAGCGAATTCAACTGGGGAACCGATGCATTGCGCTTCATCCAGACTTGGGTGGTTCCCGATCAAAATGGTTACGAGCCGACATACGGCGACCACCGCTTCGTATGGGAGGATCGCATAGACCGATGGCTGCCACTGGCCACCAGCTCTGACAACAAAACCAATGCCGCGCCGATCAAGCTCCACGCAGACGCAAACATCTACACTGCTGTCATTTCGGCAGGCGAACAGCTTGAGTTCAAGGTTGCCCAAGGCCGTCAGGCGTATCTTGTACTGCTCGAAGGAGACGCTACAGTCGACGATATCGAGATGAAGGAACGCGACGCCGTGGAAATTATCCAACAGGACGTCACAATCACCACGCGACACCACGCGCACCTCTATGTTGTCGATCTGCCGTTTGATGAGAAATGCTATATGCAAAAGTATGGTGAGTAGCCATTATTAACAAATGGAGCCTCATAATACCGATGCTGTTCATATATGTATAGGGCAGACCGGGCCTGGTGTTCTGAGTTAGAAGTTCGCAAACAAAATCTTTCGATGCCGGCAAGGAAGCCGTTCATGCGTTTCAGGTGTCACGATCCGTCTGGCCGGTTAAAAGCCGTATTCCCGTCATTTTGTATGACCGTGGCTGGTCTTTTCGGATTATTCGTCAGCCCAACCGTACACGCTGACCGTCCCAAAACCGTTGCATAACCCCGAAGTCAAGGCATTTTGGAGGCGGCAGCTTCTTTTTGGGCAGCCCGCGTAGATTGGGGTAAGCCTACGAACCCCAACACTGAGAAGGCGGTCGGCGGGCTTAAATCCGAAGTGCAACGCCACAGATTAAGATTCAATACCAACCAGATTCAAACCGCCAGCCGCGCCCGGTGCCGTCCGATTTGTGCGCGCACTTGGTCTGGTGCGGTGCCGCCCAGCGTGGCGCGGGCGGCCAGGCTGCCGCGCAGCGTCAGGGCTTCATACACGTCCGCGTCGATGCCGGGATGAAAGCCTTGTAGAGCGGTCAAAGGCAGATCGGCCAGATCGCAGCCTTGTTGCTGCGCGGCGCGTACCGCGCGGGCCACGGTTTCGTGGGCATCGCGGAAAGGTAATCCTTTTTTGACCAGGTAATCGGCCAGGTCGGTGGCGGTGGCGTAGCCTTTGCGGGCGGCGGCTTGCATCGCCTCCGCGTTGACTTGCAGGCCGCCAGAGCGCGCGCCGGTGCCGGAATCGCGCTCGCCGCCAATCATGTCGGTGAAGATGCGCAGCGTATCGCGCAGTGTGTCCACGGTGTCGAACAGCGGTTCCTTGTCTTCCTGGTTGTCTTTGTTGTAGGCCAGCGGCTGGCCTTTCATCAGCGTGAGCAGGCCCATCAGGTGGCCGACCACACGCCCGGTTTTGCCGCGCGCCAGTTCGGGCACATCCGGGTTTTTCTTCTGCGGCATGATCGACGAGCCGGTGGTAAAGCGGTCGGCAATGCGGATGAAGGCAAAGTTCTGGCTCATCCACAAAATCAGTTCTTCCGACAGGCGGCTGACGTGCACCATGCACAGGCTGGCCGCCGCCGTGAATTCGATGGCGAAGTCGCGGTCGCTCACCGCGTCCAGACTGTTTTGGCACACGCAGGCTTGGCCTTGTCCGTCCACCATGCCCAGCGCGCGCGCCACGCGCTCGCGGTCCAGCGAGTAAGTCGTACCCGCCAGCGCCGCGCTGCCCAGCGGCAATTGGTTGACGCGCCGGCGCACCTCCACCAGCCGCGCCGCGTCGCGCGAGAACATTTCCACGTAGGCCAGCAGGTGGTGCGCAAAGCTCACCGGCTGCGCCACTTGCAGGTGCGTAAAACCGGGCAGGATGGTTTCCACATGCTGCTCGGCCACGCCCAGCAGCGCGACTTGCAGGCCGGAGAGCAACTCCAGCAGGCCGTCAATTTCGCCGCGCAGCCACAGGCGCAGGTCGGTGGCGACCTGATCGTTGCGGCTGCGGCCCGTGTGCAGGCGCTTGCCGGCGTCGCCAACCAGTTGCGTCAAGCGCGCTTCGATATTCAGATGCACGTCTTCCAGCGCCAGCTTCCACTCGAACGCGCCGCTTTCGATTTCCCGCGTGATCTGCGCCATGCCGCGCTGGATGCCGGCCAAGTCCTGCGCGGTGATGATGCCCTGCGCGGCCAGCATGTCGGCATGGGCCAGGCTGCCCTGGATGTCGGCGCGCCACAAGCGCCGGTCGAAATTGACGCTGGCGGTGTAGCGTTGCACCAGTTCGCTCATCGGCTCGGAGAACAGGGCCGACCAAGCCTCGTATTTTTTGTCGAGTTGGCTGGAAGTCATGGATAGGGGAAATATAAGCGGCCGCGCTCCGGGCGCTCGGAACTGCCGCGCCAAGCGAGGCTTTTAGGCAACGCTGACAGAGCGGCGCATTCTATCGACTCAGGGACGGGGCCACTACGGTAAAGTTCTGACAATGCGCACTGTGCGAACCTCAACGGAGTGGCATTGCCATGCGCGTCCCGATATGCCCCATGCCATCTTGATCCGAGACGCCCAAGAAGGCGACCTGCCAGCCATTACCGCCATTTACGCCCACCATGTGCTGCACGGCACGGGTACGTTTGAAATCGAACCGCCAACGCTGGCGGAGATAACCGCACGCCGCGCCGACGTGCTCGCCAAGGGTCTGCCTTGGCTGGTCGCCGATAGCGACGGTCAAGTGCTAGGCTACGCCTACGCCAGTTGGTTCAAGCCGCGCCCAGCGTATCGCTATTCGGCGGAAGACTCGATTTACGTGCGCCACGACGGCCAGCGCCGCGGCACAGGTCGTGCGCTGCTGGCGGAATTGGCCGTCCGCTGCGAACGGCTGGGACTGCGCAAGCTGATCGCCGTCATCGGCGATACCGGCAACGCCGGTTCGATTGGCCTGCACCAGCGGCTGGGCTTTACCCACGCCGGCAAAATTACCGGTTGCGGCTGGAAAGGCGGGCAGTGGTTGGACATCGTGCTGATGGAGCGCGCGCTTGGCGCCGGGCAGACCTTGCCGCCAGAAGAAAACGTGCAATCGCGCACAACCTGACGCCGCGCGCCCTCCCCTTACAAAATTCGCAATCCCACCCAATACGCAATCGCCGCCACGAAGGCGCTGGCGGGGATGGTCAACACCCAAGCCCAAACGATATTGCCCGCCACGCCCCAGCGCACCGCGCTGGCGCGCTGGGTGGAACCGACGCCGACGATGGCGCCGGTGATGGTGTGCGTGGTCGATACCGGAATGCCCAGCCAGGTCGCCAGGAACAGTGTCAGGGCGCCGCCGGTTTCGGCGCAAGAACCGCCTACCGGCTTGAGCTTGGTGATTTTCTGCCCCATGGTCTTGACGATGCGCCAGCCGCCGAATACGGTGCCCAGGCCGATGGCCACATAGCAGCACACGATCACCCACGCCGGCGGCATGTCGCTGCCGGACGCGCAGTGGCCGGTGGCGATCAGCAGCAGCCAGATGATGCCGATGGTCTTTTGCGCGTCGTTGCCGCCGTGGCCCAGGCTGTAGGCCCCGGCGGACAACAATTGCAGCCGCCGGAACCA
>JAIRRE010000107.1 GCA_031256125.1 Burkholderiaceae bacterium | reverse complement strand
CGCGGCGCTGATGTCGCCCCAAACCTGCCTGGTCGGCATCGTCTCGGGCGGCCAGTGGCTGGCCGAGCGGCTGCAAGCCGACCTGCAACAGGATTTACAGCGACCCGTTGCGGCGGGCGCAATTACGTCGGCGCTGCACCGCGACGACTTTGGGCGGCGCGGGCTGGCCGGCGGCGGGCAGACCCAACTGCCGTTCGAGATCGACGGCGCGGACGTGCTGCTGCTCGACGATGTGCTCTATACCGGGCGCACCATCCGCGCGGTGGTCAACGAATTGTTCGACTACGGCAGGCCGGCGCGCGTGCGGTTGGCGGTGCTGGTCGATCGCGGCGGGCGCGAACTGCCGGTCGCCGCCGACTTTGCCGCCGCCCGCGTCGCGCTGCCCGCGCATCAACTGCTGGCGCTGGCGCGCGAAGACGGTGACGCGGGCGGGCGCTTTGCCTTCCGCATCGACGAGGTTCAGCCATGACGCAACGCCATCCACAACTCAACGCACGCGGCGAGCTGATCCACCTGCTCACCACCGAGGGGCTGCCGCGCGAGACGCTCACGCACATTCTGGATACCGCCGCGCAGTTCGTCAGCGTGAGCGACCGCGAGGTCAAGAAGGTGCCCCTGCTGCGCGGCAAGAGCGTGTTCAATCTGTTCTTCGAGAACAGCACGCGCACCCGCACCACTTTCGACATCGCGGCCACGCGCCTGTCGGCGGACGTTTATACGCTGGACATTGCGCGCTCATCCACCGCTAAAGGCGAATCGCTGCTGGACACGGTAGCCAACCTGAGTGCCATGGCCGCCGACATCTTCGTGGTACGGCACAGCGAAAGCGGCGCGCCCTATCTGCTGGCCCAGCACGTCGCGCCGCATGTGCACGTGGTCAACGCGGGCGACGGGCGGCACGCGCACCCGACGCAGGGGCTGCTGGACATGTACACCATCCGCCACTACAAAAAGGACATTCGCGGTCTGACGGTGGCGATCGTCGGCGACGTGCTGCATTCGCGCGTGGCGCGCTCGGACATCCACGCGCTGACTACGCTGGGAGCAGCGGAGGTGCGCGTGGTGGGGCCGCGCACGCTGGCGCCGGGCGACTTGGCGCCGATGGGCGTGAAGGTCTGCCACACGCTGGAAGCGGGTATCTGCGACGCGGACGTCATCATCATGCTGCGGCTGCAAAACGAGCGCATGAGCGGCGCGCTGCTGCCGTCGAGTCAGGAGTTTTTCAAGAGCTTTGGCCTGACGCCGGAAAAGCTGCGGCTGGCCAAGCCCGACGCCATCGTAATGCACCCCGGCCCCATCAACCGCGGCGTGGAAATCGACTCGCAGGTGGCCGATGGCCGCCAGAGCGTGATCCTGCCGCAGGTTACCTTCGGCATCGCGGTGCGCATGGCCGTTTTAAGCATACTGGCCGGGAGCGAGGCATGAACATCCTGATCGAACAAGGCCGCGTAATCGACCCCGCCAGCGGGCGCGACGAGGTGGCGGATGTTATGGTGGCCGATGGCCGCATCGCCAGCATCGGCGCGGTTCCAGCAGGCTTTGTGCCGGATCGCCGCATCGACGCGCGCGGCTGCTGGGTGCTGCCGGGGCTGGTGGACCTGGCCGCGCGGCTGGGCGAACCGGGCAACGAGCACGCCCGGATGCTGGAAAGCGAAATGGCCGCTGCGGTGGCCGGCGGCGTGACCAGCTTGGTGTGCCCGCCCGATACCGACCCGGTACTCGACGAGCCGGGCTTGGTGGAAATGCTGCGCACCCGCGCCGAACGCCTGCACCAGGCGCGCGTGTTGCCGCTGGGCGCGCTGACGCGCGGTCTGCAAGGCCAAACGCTGTCCGAAATGCTGCAACTCACCGAAGCCGGGTGCGTGGCTTTTGCTCAGGCCGACGCGCCGCTGCCCAATCCGCAAATATTGCTGCGCGCGCTGCAATACGCCAGTACCTTCGGCTACGCGGTGTGGCTGCGGCCGCAAGACCCCTGGCTGGGCCAAGGCGTGGCCGCCAGCGGCCCGCTGGCGATGCGCATGGGGCTGGCGGGCATCCCCGCGACGGCGGAAACCATCGCGCTGCATGTCATCTTCGAGCTGATGCGCAGTCTGCGCGACCGCAATGGCGCAGGCGGCGTGCGCGTGCACCTGCGCCGCCTGTCCAGCGCCGCTGGCGTGGCCTTGTTGCGGCAGGCCAAGGCCGAGGGGCTGGCCGTGACGGCGGACGTCAGCATCAATTCGCTGCTGCTTACCGACGCCGACATCGGCTACTACGACAGCCGCGCGCGGCTCGTGCCGCCGCTGCGCCAGGCGCGCGACCGCGACGCGCTGCAAGCCGCGCTGGCCGACGGCACTATCGACGCGCTGGTTTCCGACCACACCCCGGTCGAAGCCGACGCCAAGGCGCGTCCCTTTGCCGAAGCCGAACCCGGCGCGACTGGGCTGGAACTGCTGCTGCCGCTGGCGGTGCAGTGGGGACAGCAAGCGGGGCAGGCCAGCGACGCCGGGCTGCTGCGCGCCATCGCCGCCATCACCCACGCGCCCGCGCAAGTGCTGCAATCAGGGCAGGGCGCGCCGGCATCGGAATCGGACGGCTGCGGACGGCTGCTGGAAGGCGGCAACGCCGACCTGTGCGTGTTCGACCCCGCCGCGCGCTGGCGCGTCACACCCGAAGCCCTGAAAAGCCAAAGCAAACATACGCCCTTCTTCCAACACGAACTTCCCGGCCAGGTTCGTGCCACGCTGGTGGCGGGGCGGGTCGCTTATGAGGGGTAATTTCAGTGCGCGTCTGAGGCTCGCACAAGGACGCCCTCGAACGCCATGAAGGTGCCATGCGGCAATGAAAGCGCCGCACTCGGCCTGCGCTCAAAAAAGGCCCAGAGGAGGGGCCGGCTGGATCAGGGCCGCATTAAGAAGGATGCAGATATTGCCTGGCCCGCCGATCACAGCATTGGCGGGCGCATCCGACTGCCGTTTTTAGGTTAAACCAGCACCCGCTCAATCCCCCCAGCGTTGGCTTTCTCCACGTAGTCGCGCAGCCAATTTTCACCCAAGATGTGGCGGGCCATTTCGATGATGACGTAATCGGCTTGCAGCGTGCCGGTCTGCAAATCATCCTGGTAGCGCCACAGCCCTTGCAGGCAACTGGGACAGGTGGTGAGGATTTTGATGCCGTCTTTGGCGCTGACTGCGCCGCTCTCGTGCAGCGCGGCTTCGCCTTTGCGGATTTCGCGCTCCTTGCGAAAGCGCACCTGGGTGGCAACGTCCGGGCGCGTCACGCCCAGGGTGCCCGCTTCGCCGCAACAGCGCTCGCTTTTGATGACGCGCGGGCCGACCAGCGCCTTAACGGTCTTGGTTGAATCTTGCAGCGTGATCGGGTCGTGGCACGGCTGGTGATACAGGTAGGCGCCTTGCTGATCGTCGGGCAGCGTGATGCCTTTTTCCAGCAGGTATTCGTGGATGTCGATGATGCGGCAGCCGGGAAAGATGTCCTCAAAGCGGTAACCCGCGATTTGATCGTGGCAGGTGCCGCAACTGACGACCACCGTTTTGATGTCCAGGTAATTGAGCGTGTTGGCCACGCGATGCAGCAGCACCCGGTTGTCGGTAATCATCTTCTCGGCCACGTCCAACTGTCCGCTGCCGCGCTGCGGATAGCCGCAGCACACGTAGCCGGGCGGCAGCACGGTTTGCACACCCGCGTGCCACAGCATGGCCTGCGTGGCCAGGCTGATTTGCGAGTACAGGCGCTCGGAACCGCAGCCGGGAAAGTAGAACACCGCCTCGCTGTCGGGCCGGGTGCGCTGCGGGTCGCGGATCACCGGCACAACTTGGCGGTCTTCGATGTCCAGCAGCGCGCGCGCGGTTTTGGCGGGCAGGCCCGCGGGCATCTTCTTGTTGACGAAGTGGATTACCTGCTCGACTACCGGCGCGCGGCCCGCGGTGGTGGGCGGATGCTCGATCTGGCGGCGCGCGGCGGCGCGCAGTGCGTCGGCCGCGGCGCGTTGGGCTTTGAAGCCGACGCCG
>JAIRRE010000060.1 GCA_031256125.1 Burkholderiaceae bacterium | reverse complement strand
AACAGCGCAGCAGCAGTTCGGCAAAGTCGACCACGCCCTCCTTGTTGCATTGAGTCTCGTAAGCCTCGTACAGTTCGACGCGCTTTCTGGTGTAGCTATCCCACGCCTCCACGGCCGATGGGCGCAATCCCTGTTCCTTCTGGCTATTGATGAACTGCTGGAGTTCGCGCGGCGGATACTTTTCGTCATCCACATTGAGGGATTTCAACAGCCGCTTGACCGCCGACAACTGATCGGCCGAATCGAGAATCTGGAAAAGCTGCGGCAAACCGGCGTCGCGGTAATGGGCGCGCAGCAGCCGGTTGCACAGGCCGTGGAAAGTGCCGATCCACATGCCGCGCGCATTGATCGGCAGCATGGCCGTCAACCGCGCCAGCATCTCCTTGGCGGCCTTGTTCGTGAAAGTGACCGCCAGCACCTGCTGGGGCGTAATCTGACCGGTGGCGATCAACCAGGCGATGCGCGTAGTGAGCACTCGCGTCTTGCCCGACCCCGCGCCCGCCAGGATCAGGCCATGCTGACGCGGCAGCGTCACCGCGGCCAGTTGTTCGGGGTTCAACCCTTGCAGAAGATTCATCGCCGGATTATAAGTTGCCGGCCAGATCAGTCCCGGTCTCAGTTTCGACCTGAGGCGGCCAGGTGACGGGGCCGCGCAAAGAAGATATAGCCGACGGTCAGCACGATGAACCAGAACGGCATGATCAGCATGCCGTTGCGCATATCGTCATCGAACAAAAGCAGCACCAGAATGAAGGCAAAGAAAATCAGGCCGAGCCAGCACATGACGCTGCCGCCGGGCATCTTGTAATGCGATGCCGCGTGCAACTGCGGGCGCTTGCGGCGATACGCAATGTAGGAACAGAAAATCATGATCCACACGAACATGAAAGCAATGGTGGCAACAACCGCCACCAGCATGAAAACATCCGTCAGGCCAGGCGCGGCGTAGAGCAGCGCCACGCCGCCGAGCATGCAGGCGCCGGAAAAGTACAAGCCGCGCGCGGGCACGGCGCGGCGGGAAAGATGCTGAAAGAATCCGGGCGCATGGCCATCTTCGGCCAGGCCGTAGAGCATGCGGCTGGTCGAAAAAACGCCGCTGTTGGCCGCAGAGGCGGCCGCGGTCAGAACCACGAAATTGATCACCGCCGCCGCCGCGGGAAGACCGGCAAACACGAACAGTTGCACGAAGGGGCTACCATCCGGAACAAGTTGGCGCCACGGCGTCACGGCCATGAGCACAATGAGCGCCAGCACGTAGAACATGAGGAGGCGAATCGGAATCGAATTGATCGCGCGGGGCAAGGTTTTGCGCGGATCGCGCGTTTCAGCCGCCGCCACGCCGACGATTTCGATGCCGGCCATGGAGAATACCGCGATCTGGAATCCGGCGAGAAAACCCATGCCGCCTTTGGCGAACATGCCGCCGTCATCCCACAGATGCGCGAACGAGGCGACGGTGCCCGTGGGCGACCGGAAGCCAGTGAACACCATGTACAGGCCGACCAGCACCAAGGCGATGATGGCCACGATCTTGATCATGGCGAACCAGAATTCGGTTTCGCCGAACGCCTTGACTGCGACGAGGTTGAGCGCCAGCAGCGCCAGCGCGCACGTCATCGCGGAAATCCACTGCGGCAGAGACGGAAACCAGAACTGCGCGTATTCGGCAACCGCCACCACTTCGGCCATGCAGGCCACCACCCAGCAGAACCAATAAGTCCAGCCGACGAAAAAACCCGCCCAATGACCCAGCAGGTCGGTGGCAAAATCGGCGAAGGACTTGTATTCGAGATTCGACAGCAGCAACTCGCCCATGGCCCGCATGACAAAGAACGCCACACAGCCGACGATCATGTAAACAAAAATGATCGAAGGCCCGGCCAGGCCGATGCTCCTGCCCGACCCCATGAACAGGCCCGTGCCAATCGCCCCGCCCAGGGCGATGAGCTGAATATGCCGGTTGCCCAGACTGCGGCGCAGATGATCTTCGTCGTGAGGCGCCGGCGGTGATGAAGGAAGAGGTCGCATAATTTGCCGGGGATTGGTCGTTGAAGACGGAACTGCTTGACGCAGCTTGCATAAAACGCAGCGATACAGCCTGCTACGCAGGCTGTATCGCTGCAACTGTGTCAAACGCGCATCGCTACCTGGACAGTACCTTGGCTGTCTTTAGTGGCAGCAAGGACTGGATGAGGCGCCGCGCTTACAGCGGCGGAATGCGCAGCTTCTGACCCGGATAGATTTTGTCGGGGTCGCTGAGCATGGGTTTGTTGGCCGCGAAGATCACCGGATACTTGTTTGCGTCTCCGTAATACTTCTTGGCAATGGCCGAAAGCGTGTCGCCGCGCACTACGTCGTGGTACTGCGATGCTGCGCCGGCTGGAAACTGCAAGCCATTTTCTACGCTAGTGACGCTGGCGACATTGCCGGCGGAAAGACCCGCTTTTTCGGCGGCTTCCTGGCTGGGCGCGTTACCCGCCAGCACAACCTTGCCGCTCGCGCCATCGAAAGTCACGGCCAGATTCGTCAGCCCCAAATTCTGCTTCTCAATATAGGTTTTAATCGCCGCGCCTGCCTTGGCGTTGAGTTCGGCCGCGCTGGATGCTGCGGCTTGTGCCGATGACTGCGCGGCCTGAGCAGCATTGCCACCGAAGAGCTTTTCACCGGCTTCCTTGATAAAGCTAAGTAATCCCATGGGTGTTCTCCTTGATTAAGGGTTGAGGGCAAGCGAAATTTATTCTACACACTTACTACCCGCTACGTTGGGGGCTGGCTGTTGCACGCGCCGACCTGCTTAACGCAACCTGCGGAATCCTGTTCCGCCGGGTCGACATCGAACGGCACCTTGAATACCAGCGAAGGCAATGCCGTTGTCAGCACCGCATAGAGCAGCAGGCCGCCGAACAGCTCGTCGGCGATACCGAACTGCTCGCGCAAAATGCCCGCCAGTACCAGCGTAAAGATCAGCGTCGGCGCCAGCGCCACCGACACGCGCAGGCTGCCGGTGACACTTTCGCCGAACAGCCGGCGCTCTCCCCAGCCCACCGCGATGCGCAGCGGCAACACGACCGCCGTCAGCGCCAGACCGATGCCCAGCGCCGTCAGGCTCAACACGCCGGCGTGCACTTCGACCCCGGCCTTGAAGAAATAAAACGGCACGAAGAAAGACGCAAACAGCCGCAGCGCGTGCAGGTTGTCATACGAAGCCAGCCGCGGTATGCGCGCTTGCAGCAAACGCGCCACCAGCCCGGCGATGAACGCGCCAACCAGGTAATGCACGCCCAGCTTGTGGCTGATGTAGGCGGCGATCACGCCCGCCATGACCAGTAGCGAAAACTCCGACCCCGGCGCGTGCGGCGCGATCCAGCGCCCCACCGCGATGAAGAAAAACGGCAGCGCGACCGTCAGTGCCGCCCAAGTTATCGCGGAAAGGGTCATATCCACCGGGTTGCCGGCCTTGACCAGCACGAACAGCAGCGCCA
>JAIRRE010000054.1 GCA_031256125.1 Burkholderiaceae bacterium | reverse complement strand
AGCGGCGGCGGGTGATCGGCAGTGGAACTCAAACCATCCATGTTGTATGCGCGCGGTTGCGAGGTTGATTCCAAGTCCGGGTCAGGTATTTGTTTTTGAGTCGGACTTTTCGGGTAGTTCGATTTTCACTTCCAACACATCTAGATCTTTTTGCCGTTCCAGATTCACCGTGATGTCCTTCGGGTCGATCTTGACGTACTTGCCAATCACCGCAATCAAGTCGCGTTGCAGATCCAGCATGTAGTCCGGCTCGCTGGCGTTACGTCCGACACGTTCATGCGCCAGAATGATTTGCAGCCGCTCTTTGGCAACCACCGCTGTCTTTTGTTTTTCGCGTAAAAAAAAGGAGAGGAAAGACATGGCTTATCGCCCTCCGAACAGGCGCTTAAAGAAGCCCGGTTTTTCCGCTTCGGTAAAGCGCAACGGCAGATCGGTGTTGCCTAGAAAGCGCTCTACCATATCGGTGTACGCCCCTGCCACGTCGGTTCCCTTCAGATACACCGCAGGCAAGCCTTGGTTGGAAGCTTGCAGAATGGCTTCACTTTCAGGAATCACGCCGATGAGCGGGATGCGCAAGATGTCCTGAATGTCGGTCAAGCTGAGCATTTGCCCATCAGCTACGCGGTTGGGATCGTAGCGCGTGATGAGTAGATGTTCCTTGACAGGTTCCTTACCCTTTTGCGCTCGATCAGTTTTACTACCCAGCATTCCCAGAATCCGGTCCGAGTCGCGCACACTGGAGACTTCTGGGTTGGTTACCACTAATGCTTCATCAGCGAAGTGCATAGCCATTAATGCGCCTGTTTCAATTCCCGCCGGCGAATCGCAAATGATGTACTCAAAACCTATATTAGCAAGTTCTTTAAGAACTTTTTCTACACCTTCCTGCTTCAGCGCTTCCTTGTCACGCGTCTGGCTGGCAGCTAGGATCGACAGGTTATCGCTTTGCTTGTCTTTGATGAGCGCCTGATGAAGGTTGGCCTCACCCTGAATAACGTTGATGAGGTCATAGACCACACGGCGCTCACAACCCATGATGAGGTCCAGATTACGCAAACCAACATCGAAGTCGATCACCGCTGTTTTATGGCCTTTGAGCGCCAAGCCGGATGCGAAGGCGGCGCTGGTTGTGGTCTTACCCACACCACCTTTACCGGAAGTCACCACCACGATTTTTGTCATCAGTCGCCTCTTTTGCAAATATGGGAACGAGTTTAAATAGATTGAGATAGCCTGGTCAAGTCAACGGCTCAAAGACTAGCGTATCACGGTCTGCCGTTGCGGCCAAGCGTACTGTTGCAGCACGACCCCAGACTTCTGGCGCCAAGCCTTGTTCACTAGTACGATAGATACCCGCAATAGAAACCAGTTCAGGCCGCATATCCAACGCAAAGATACGCGCCTCATTCCAGCCGCGTGCACCAGCGATAGCACGCCCACGCATCGGTGCGTAAATATGAATATGTCCATCAGCAATAGCTTCCGCACCTGGATTACATACAGCTAACAACACCAGATCACGTCCACGTGCATAAACCTGTTGGCCGGAACGTAAAGGTTTATTAACTATTAATGCGCCTTGTACAGTCGTGAGGTCTGTTATGAGTTCCGGCGATATCGCTTGCGGTACAGGTGTTGCTGAACGCTGTTGTGACTGCATCTCACGCCAACCTGATGGCGCAGCAGGCAAATCTGCTTGCAACGCTGCCGCCATGAATTCAGGTCTACCCGCTGTTACGGCAATAGGCTGTAAACGATAGTGCATCAACAATGCCTTCAACCGTGTGAAGTCCACCGTTGTTGTGTCCTCAGGAAGATGCGCCAGATCAATCAGTAATAGATCATCTTCAAAAAAGTCAGGGGTGGCATCGTAGTGAGCAGCAAACTCGGTTGTCAGCACATTCATATCTGCTGACTTCAAACGCAACGTCAACAAAGGCAGACTTGCACTCTTGATCTCGAACGTAGCAGGGGTAGCGCCTAAGAGAGTGATGGGCATGGGTTGAGTGATTGAAAGAAGCCTAGCGATCTTAGCAGTGGCAGGACGTTTCAGCCGTTGACTCAAGATAGGAGCCTCTCCTCTTTGCTAGAGTGTTGCGTCCACGTTCGAGGTTGCTGAACAACTATCTTATGTTTTACTTCTTAAATTAGGATTGGATAGTAGATGTTGTGCTGTTTTGGGTATAATTAGAAAAATTCTTTACAAAACATCAACTTAGTTGTGATTATCGACTGTGGGTGATGTGCTTTAAGAAAGCGGGAGGAATAGGAACAACTTGGATGTTCTATGTTGGGTTGTGGATAAGTTTAAGTTTATTCATAATTTATCCACAACCTACATGATGTACACAGTCAATGGAATCGGTAGTTAATATTTAAAAGTGTTGTAATTTATATTATTAATTTATATAATTCACTAATATAAATAACGGTAAACCTGATGTATATAAGCGCGCAGAACCACCCAGGCTGGGTAAATTAACAATAGCTGCGCCCTCAATCACATGCGCACCTAATTTTTCTAATAAACGTTGACCTGCTATCATGGTGCCACCAGTAGCAATTAAATCATCTATCAGTATTACGCGTTGACCCGGTTGAATAGCGTCCACGTGTAATTCTACAGTGGCACTACCATATTCTAATTCATAGGTCTCTGCTACCGTTGTAAAAGGAAGTTTACCTTTTTTGCGGATCGGTACAAAACCCAACCCCAACTCATATGCTAATATCGAACCAATAATAAATCCACGCGCATCCAACCCTGCTATCATATCTGGGCGCATCCCAGGTTCCATATATCGTAAAATAAAGGTGTTAATAAGTACACGTAATACCCGTGGATTCTGTAATAGCGGTGTAATATCACGGAACTGCACACCCGGAGTTGGCCAATCAGGCACAGTACGGATATATTGACGCAGGTAGTCTGTAATATATGTAGGTGGTTGATTCATAATGTAAAAAGGTAGGTGATTAATAAAATACAGATTCTAATTATCCGCACAACACAAGAATTGATACACTGTACTCGGCCATCAAATACACATAGACATCAACGTGCTAACTAATCATCTTATCCACAGCCGCATCGCATCCCATGCGCGGCCCAGAAAACCGGCTTCATCCACTGTTTCTAGCGCCAATAATGGTACTTCAGTGATAACCTGTTTGCCGAGTTTTACTTTAAGTGTGGCTACTTGTTGACCTTGCTTAAAAGGAGCGATGAGCGGTTCGGGTCCAGTGATTTGGGTGCTGATTTTGGACGCATCGCCTGCTGGAACGGCGACAATAATAGGATCGGCGCGGCCAAGTTTGAGTATGCCCGACGCTCCTTTCCACACAGTGGGGGTGGCCGCAGGTTGTCCAGCGTCAAAAAGTTTGACATCTTCATACGCGGTATAGCCCCAATTAAGGAGTTTTTGCGACTCGTTGGCTCGCCCCTGTTCACTGATCGCGCCCAATAACACCGAAAGCAACCGTCGTCCACCTAGACCAGGAAAGTCCCGTTTGGCGGTGACCACCAAACAATAGCCCGCCGCGTCGGTATAGCCGGTTTTCAGGCCATCGACGCTTGGATCGCGTAGTAGCAAAATATTGCGATTATTTTGGTTGCTTATTGGCGTTCCGGGATAGTAGTATTTTTTGATGGCGTAGTAATGCATGTCTTCAGGGAAGTCGTACATTAGGCGCTGAGCTAATGTGGCCAAGTCAAGCGCGGTGGTCAAGTGGCCGGGCGCGGGCAAGCCGTCGGGGTTTTTGTAGAGGGTGGCGTTCATGCCCAGCGTCCGCGCCTGGTCGTTCATCATCTGCACAAAGTGCTCCACCGTGCCGCCGACGCATTCCGCAAGCGTTATTGTGGCGTCGTTACCCGATTGAACGATCATGCCCTTAATAAGGTCTTCCACCGGTACCTGTGTATTAGGGGAAATGAACATGCGCGAACCGGGTGTTTTCCACGCCTGTTCGGAGACCGTACAGGTTTGCGTCAGGCTGATTTGTTTGGCGCGCAGGGCATTGAATACCAGATACGCGGTCATCAGCTTGGTCAACGAGGCTGGTTCTACAGGCTGATCGATGTTGCTACCCGCCAGTTGCCGCCCATCCGCGGTCACATCAACCAGCAGATACGCTTTGGCCGCAATTTTGGGTGGCTGTGGCAGAACAGACGCCGACGGTTCTGCCGATGCGATGGCGGCAGGCTTAGGATTTACCGGCGCGGACGCCGAAGCTGCGTTGGCGGGTAGCGAAACGGCCAGAGCCAAAGCGCTAGCCAGAAAGGGCGCGGCAAGCGCCAGGCGGAAATGTTTCATGGAGCGGATGCTACACACAAAAAGTAGCCCAGAGCAATACTGCATAAGTCCGGCACGGCTGGCATATCCTGGCTTTGGGCGATTTTCGCCTCGTTGCAAATATCGCGGTACCTCCGGGTATCGCCGCGCCAACGGGTTTTATCGGGCTTTATCCACCCTACGCGCAGCCGCGCACGTGCCGCGTGACCAGCGTTTTTAAAAGCGGCAATTGCCCATGAAAAAAATGTCCCACCCCAGGCACCACGGTGATGGGCAGCGACTGCGGGCGCGCCCAATCCATCACCGCCGCCAGCGGTACCGTATCGTCCTGTTCGCCATGCACGGTCAGTACGCGCGCGTGCAAGTCATTGGGTATTGCCGGCACTGCAAAGCGCGACGCTGCCGTGCCTATCAACGCCACCGACGCAATGGCGCGATCCAGGTGTAGCCGCGCAATAACTTGCGCCGCCACATAAGCGCCAAACGAAAATCCGGCAATTGCCAGCGCAACGCCAGGCGGCGTAGTTTGCTCGACCACCGCCAACATATCGCCTGCCTCGCCTCGGCCCTCGTCGTGCTCGCCCGCGCTGGCGCCTACGCCGCGAAAATTGAACCGCACCGCGCGCCAACCGCAATACAAATAGGCGCGCGCCAGCGTCTGCACCACTTTGTTGTGCATCGTTCCGCCAAACAACGGGTGCGGGTGCGCAATCACCGCAGTGCCAATGGGGGTGGGCCAAATTCCGGTATCCGGGGCCTCGACCAGCGCTTCGATAATGCCCGCGGCGCCGTGCAGCGCCAGGCTTTGACTGGCGCCGGCCACCTCAATGCCCCACGTCCGGGGCCAGTCGCAGGCGCTCGACCGGTTGGCCGTTTTGCAAATGCGATTCGATGATCTCGTCAATATCGTCCGTGCCGGTGTAGGTGTACCAGACCGCTTCGGGATACACCACCGCCACCGGCGTGCCGGCGCAGCGATCCAGACACCCGGCCTGATTGACCCGCACCTGACCGGGGCCGGACAGCCCCAGCGCCTTGACGCGCACCTTGCAGTGCTCGAACGCGGCCCGTGCGCCGTGGCTGGCACAACAATCGCGCCCGTCCTCGCGCTGGTTGAGGCAAAAGAAGATGTGGCGTTGGTAGTAGCTTTGGGATTGATTCATGCGCGGCATTCTAGAAGCCGGTTGCGATCCCGCATTGCGCGCAAGGTATCACGGGCGGGTGATGGAATTGCTTTTTTCAAAAAGGCTTGACCACGGCCAGCGCCACCGCCGCCAGCAGCAGCAGCACGGGGGCTTCGTTGAGCCAGCGGAACCACACGTGGTTGTGGCGCTCCACCCCGCGCTCGAAACGCCCGAGCGTGACGCCGCACCAGCCGTGATAGATCAGCAGCAACACGACTACCAGTAACTTGACACGAAGCCAACCGCTGCCGCTCCCAACGCCGTAAACCAGCCATAGCGTCAGCCCGAACGCCAGCGCCAGCACGGCGATTGGCGTCATGAAACGGAACAGCTTGCGCGCCATCAGCAGCAGGCGCTCGCGCTCGGCTATCGAACCGGGCGGCGTCATCGCCAGATTGACGAAGATGCGCGGCAGATAGAACAGTCCGGCAAACCAGCTCGCCACCAGCACGATGTGCAAGGTCTTGATCCAAAGCATCAACATGGGACGAGTGTAGAGCGCGCGGCAAGGTGGCGGCGCTACTTCTAGAATTTCCAGCCTCTTTCTTCATTTTGTGAGACCCTGCCATGCCCGCCATTCAGCCCAAAACCTATGAACCAGCCACGCCGCTGGCCGTCGCTTTTCTTGGCTTGGGGGTGATGGGTTACCCGATGGCGGGGCACTTGGCGTGCGCCGGGCATCGGGTGACGGTTTACAACCGCACCGCCAGCAAGGCGGCGGCGTTTTGCGAGCAGTTCCAGGACACAGGCCGGGTTGCCGCCGCGGCCACGCCCGCGCAGGCCGCATCCGGTGCTGACATGGTGTTTGCCTGTGTCGGCAACGATGACGATCTGCGCCAGGTTGTGCTTGGCGACGCTGGCGCGTTTGCCGGCATGAAGGCCGGCGCGATCTTTATCGACCACACCACCGCTTCGGCGCAAGTGGCGCGCGAGTTGGACGCCGAGGCCCGAAAGCGCGGCCTGCATTTCATGGATGCGCCCGTCTCCGGCGGTCAAGCCGGCGCGGAGAAAGGCGTGCTCACAGTGATGTGCGGCGGTGACGCGGCGGTGTTTACGCGCGTCCAGCCGGTAGCCATGGCCTACGGGCGCGCCGTCACGCGCATGGGCGAGGTCGGCGCCGGGCAACTGACCAAGATGGTCAACCAGATATGCCTGTGCGGCGTGCTGCAATCACTGTCGGAGGCGATTGCCTTTGGCGAGCGCACCGGCCTGCCCATCGAGCGCGTGTTGGAAGTGATAGGCAAGGGCGCGGCGCAAAGCTGGCAACTGGACAACCGCGGCCAGTCGATGGTAGCGGGGCAGTTCAACTTTGGCTTTGCGGTGGACTGGATGCGCAAGGATCTGGGTCTGGTGCTCGATGAAGCGCGGCGCAACGGCGCGCACCTACCCATCACCGCGCTGGTCGATCAGTTCTATGGCGACGTACAGGCGATGGGCGGCGGGCGCTGGGATACTTCCAGCTTGATCAAGCGCTTGCGGTTGGGTAAGCGGGATTGAGGCAACGGCAGACGGCTGGATTTACTTGACGGGGCGCGCGCTCTTGGCATCCCGCGAAACCCCGCGCGGTACATGAAGCGCGGGATCCACGCGCTTCATCACCAGATTGCCGGCGAACAACGCAAGTCTCAAATAGCCAGTTCTTTGAGATATGCCCGGAACCCGGCGCCCATTTTCGGGTGTTGCAGCGCCAGCTCGACAGTGGCTTGCAGAAAGCCTTCTTTGCTACCACAATCGTAGCGTTTGCCTTCGTATTGGTAGGCATAGACGGCTTCCTTGGCCATCAGGCGGGCGATGGCGTCGGTCAACTGGATCTCGCCGCCCGCGCCGGGGGGTTGCTGGCGGATTTCCTGAAAGATGCGCGGCGTGAGGATATAGCGCCCGGCTACGGCCATGCGCGAAGGCGCATTCTGCGGCGTGGGCTTTTCGACGATGCGCTCGATGCGCATCAAACGCTGCCCCGCTGGCTGACCGGCCACGATGCCGTAGCGCTGCACCTGGTCTTGCGGCACCTCCTGCACCGCCACCACGGCGCAGCCCATATCCTGATAAGCGTGCACCATTTGCTGCAATACGTTCTGGCCGTGGCCCAGGCCTTGTGACCCGGTCATCAAATCGTCGGCCAGCAGCACGGCAAAAGGGCGCTGACCCACGATGGGCGCGGCGCACAGCACCGCGTGCCCCAGTCCCAACGAGCGCGACTGACGCACATAGGTGCAATCCATGTCGGCGGGCTGCACCGCGCGCACCGCGGCCAGCATTTCGGACTTGCCCGCCGCTTCTAGCTCGCTTTCCAACTCGTAGGCGGTGTCGAAGTGATCCTCGATGGCACGTTTGCTGCGTCCGGTGACGAACACCATGTGCCGCACACCGGCGGCGTAAGCCTCTTCCACCGCATATTGGATCAATGGCTTATCGACGATGGGCAGCATCTCCTTGGGGCTGGCCTTGGTGGCGGGCAAAAAGCGCGTACCCAGCCCTGCGACCGGAAACACGGCTACGTGAACGGGAGGTATCGAGGACATCTTGATAAACAGCGGAGTTGATGAAAAGGATGGAATGGGTTAATCCAGGGCCAGCCGCAGGCATCGTGACAGGTACTACCCCAGCCGCCCAATCTGCGCCCGGATTTTTTCCAGCGCTGCGCCGAAATTGGCCAGGCGCTTTTGCTCCTGTTCGATCACGGCGGGCGGGGCTTTGGCGACAAAGGCTTGGTTGGCCAGTTTGCCGCGCGCCTTGGCCAGTTCGCCTTCCAGCCGCTGCGCTTCCTTGGTCAAACGCGCTTTTTCGGCTGCTGCGTCGATTTCCATGAATAGCGCCAGGCGCGCTTCACCGACCACGGCGACCGGGGCCGCGCCTGCCGCTTGTGCCCATTCGGCTTCGGTATCGAACAGCCGCACTTCATTGAGCTTGGCCAGCGCCTGCAAGGCTGGGGCCACGACGCGCACAAAATCCGCGTCACCGTGAACGTACAGCGGCAACCGCGTGGCGGGCGAAACATTCATTTCGCCGCGCAGCGCGCGGCAGGCATCGACCAGCGCCTTCAGGCGCGCCATTTCGCCCTCGGCAGTGGGGTCGATGGCTTCGGACTGCGCTTGCGGATAGGGTGCGACGGCGATCGACTCGGCGACTTTTTTCCCGGCGACCGGCGCGACCACTTGCCACAACGCCTCGGTGACGAAAGGAATGAGCGGATGCGCCAAGCGCAGTAGCGCTTCCAGCACGCGGATCAGTGTGCGGCGGGTGGCGCGCTGCTGCGCGGGCGCGCCGTGCTGGATTTGCACCTTGGCAATTTCCAGATACCAGTCACAAAACTCGTTCCACACGAAGTCGTAGATCACGCCCGCTACCGTATCCAGCCGGTATTCCTCGAAGCCTTTGGCGACGGCGCTTTCGGCTTGTTGCAGCAGGCTGACGATCCAGCGGTCGGCGGCCGAGCGCTGGGCGTTGTCCTGTTCATCGCCTAAATCCTGTCCCTCGCAGTGCATCAGCACGAAGCGGCTGGCGTTCCAGAGCTTGTTGCAGAAGTTGCGGTAGCCCTCGCACCGCTTGCTGTCGAAGTTGAGGGTGCGGCCCAGGCTGGCGTAAGCGGCAAAGGTAAAGCGCAGCGCGTCCGCGCCGTAGGCCGGGATGCCGTCCGGGAATTCCTTTTGCGTGGCTTTCCTGACCTGCGGCGCAGTCTCCGGGCGGCGCAAGCCAACCACGCGCTTGGCCAGCAGCGCATCCAGCCCGATGCCGTCGATCAAATCCACCGGGTCGAGCACGTTGCCTTCGGACTTGCTCATCTTCTTGCCCTGCGCGTCCAGTACCAGCCCGTGGATATAGACGTGCCTGAAAGGCACGCGGCCTGTGAAGTGCAGCGTCATCATGATCATCCGGGCGACCCAGAAGAAGATGATGTCGTAGCCCGTCACCAGCACGGTGCTGGGCAGGTACAAGTCGTAGTCGCTGCTGGCCGCGCCGGTTTGATCGGGCCAGCCCAGCGAGGAGAACGGCACCAGCGCCGAGGAATACCAGGTGTCGAGCACGTCGGGGTCGCGCGTGAGCTTTTTGCCCGGCGCCTGCCGCTGCGCCTCTGCTTCGTTGCGCGCAACATAAACCTTGCCGTCTTCGTCGTACCAGGCGGGAATCTGGTGGCCCCACCACAGTTGCCGGCTGATGCACCAGTCCTGGATGTTGTGCATCCACTGGTTGTAGGTGTTGACCCAGTTCTCCGGAACGAAGCGCACCTGACCGCTCGCCACGGCGTCGATGGCCTGTTGCGCAATGCTGGGGCCGTCCGCGCCCGGCTTGCTCAGCGCCACGAACCATTGGTCGGTGAGCATCGGCTCGACGATCTGCCCGGTGCGCGTGCAAATCGGCAGCATTGATTTGTGCGGCTTGATGTCGAACAGAAAGTTCTGCGTTTGCAAATCGCGCACCACCGCCTTGCGCGCCTCGAAGCGATCCAGCCCGCGATAGGCCGCCGGACCACTGTCGTTGATCTTGGCGTCGGGGGTGAAGATGGTAATTAACGGGATACCGTGCCGCTGGGCGCAGGCGTAATCGTTGAAGTCGTGTGCCCCGGTGATCTTGACGCACCCTGAACCGAATGCACGGTCTACAAAGTCATCGGCAATGATCGGAATGCGCCGGTCGCACAGCGGCAAATCGACCCACTTGCCCACCAGATGGCGGTAGCGCTCATCTTCCGGATGCACCGCCAGTGCGCCGTCGGCCAGCATGGTTTCCGGGCGCGTGGTGGCGATTTCCATGCCGCGCCGCAACTGGCCGTCGATCATTTGCGGTCCATCGACGAACGGGTAGGTGATGTAGTGCATCTGGTTGTCGCGCTCGACGCTTTCCACCTCCAGATCGCTTACCGCCGATTGCAGCACCGGGTCCCAATTGACCAGCCGCTTGCCGCGGTAAATCAAGCCTTCTTCATACAGGCGCACAAAAGTCTCGGCCACGGCGCGCGAGAGTTTGTCGTCCATCGTGAAATACTGGCGCGACCAGTCCACGCTGTCGCCCATGCGGCGCATCTGCTGCACGATGGTGTTGCCGGATTGCTCCTTCCAGGCCCAGACCTTTTGCACGAACGCTTCGCGCCCCAGATCGTGGCGATTGATACCTTGATCCTGCAACTGGCGCTCGACCACGATCTGCGTGGCAATGCCGGCGTGATCCACGCCCGGCAGCCACAGCGTGTTAAAGCCCCGCATCCGGTGGTAGCGCGTGAGCGCGTCCATGATGGTCTGGTTGAACGCATGGCCCATGTGCAGCGTGCCCGTCACGTTGGGCGGCGGCAACTGGATGGCGAAATTGCGTTCCTCGCGCGCTACCTGCGCATCGGGCTGGCCGGTGCCGCGATACCCGGCGCGGCCCAGGCCCGCCGCCTCCCACGCCTGGCCCCAGCGTGCTTCCACGGCGGCGGGATCGAAAGATTTGGAGAGGCTGGTCAAACCCGGTTGATGGGTGGGCGGATGGGCGGCTTGATCGGACGGCATGACGGAACAGTAAGGGCTTGAGCAAAGGTAAATAGTTGATTTTATCGGCGCGGCCCGCCATTCACGCACCTTGCTTATTCCGTCAGCACATCGCGCTAATGCTATTTTTTAAATAGCAAAACTACAATTCAGCGCATGTCCACGGCAAACCACGGAAATGATCGAACGGCTGATCTGGAGCGCCGTTTTGGCGGACTGGCGCGGCTTTACGGCGTAGCCGGCGCGGCTTGTATCCGACGCGCGCATATTGCGGTGGCGGGCATTGGTGGCGTGGGGTCGTGGGTGGCGGAAGCGTTGGCGCGCAGCGGCGTGGGTGCGCTCACGCTGATTGACCTGGACCACGTGGCCGAATCCAACGTCAACCGGCAAGTCCATGCGCTCACCGATACGCTGGGGCTGGCCAAGGTCGAGGCTATGGCGGCGCGCATCGCGCAAATCCATCCCGGCTGCCGCGTGCGCACCATCGACGAATTCGTGACGCCGGACAACTGGCCCGCACTGCTGGAGGGCGAGCCGGTCGATGCCGTCATCGACGCTTGCGACCAAGTCGCCGCCAAGGTAGCCATGGCGGCTTGGGCGCTGCGCACGCAAGCGCGCTTCATCACCATCGGCGCGGCGGGTGGCAAACGGTGCGGCGAAGAGGTCCAGATAGCCGATCTGGCCGAAGCGACGCACGACCCGCTGCTGGCCGAATTGCGCCGCCGCTTGCGGCACGACCACGGCGCGGCAAAAACGGACAAATCCGGCAAAGCGCGCCGCATCGGCATTGCCGTCGTATTCAGCCGCGAACCGGTGGCGCGGCCCGACGCCTGCGACGCACCAACGCCGCAAACGGACGGCAGCCTGAACTGCCACGGCTACGGTTCCACCGTCAGCGTGACCGCCACCTTCGGCCTCATCGCCGCCGGGTGGACACTGGACCGGATCGCGCAAGACTGAGCGTTGGACACTCGGCCCGTTGTACAATTAAAAGCTTGCCGGAAATTCCAACTTTCTGGCTGACCGGGTCGTTAGCTCAGCCGGTAGAGCAGCGGACTTTTAATCCGTTGGTCGCGCGTTCGAGTCGCGCACGACCCACCAGAAAAATCAAGGGGATCGCAGTCATAGCCCATCCCTCGACATCCCCGGCGTAACCGTAGCGTAGCTTTGTGCTCGCCGCAGGCCAGCGGTAACCGAGCGGTTGTATTTACCGGGCGCTGGCGGAAAGCACCAAATTATCCCGGTGCACCATTTCCGGTTCGGCGGCGTAGCCCAGAATGGGCTGGATGTCGCCGGAAGGCTTGCGGCACAGCAGCCGCGCTTCGGCTGCCGAATAGTTGGCTAAGCCGCGCGCCAGTTCTGCCCCCGCTTCGTCGCAGATGGCGATCACGTCGCCCCGTTTGAACGCGCCGCGCACGGCGGTCATGCCCACCGGCAGCAGGCTCTTGCCTTCCCCGGTGAGTTTGCGCGCCGCGCCGGCGTCGATGGCGACCGCGCCGCGCAGTTGCAGGTGGTCAGCGATCCACTGTTTGCGCGCCTGGGTTTTGTGGGTAGGCGCGATCAGCCAGGTGCCGATGGCCTCGCCTTGCGTCAGACACGGCAGCACGTCCGGTTCTCGCCCCCAGGCGATGACGGTCGATGCGCCCGATCCAGCGGCGCGGCGCGCGGCCAGAATTTTGGTCAGCATCCCGCCTTTGCCGATGCCGGACCCCGCGCCGCCGGCCATTGCTTCCAGCGCAGGGTCGCCCGCGCGGGCCAGGTGGATGAAAGCGGCGTCGGGCTGCTGGCGCGGGTCGGCGGCGAACAGGCCGCGCTGGTCAGTCAGGATGATCAGCAGGTCGGCTTCGATCAAATTGGCCACCAGTGCGCCCAGTGTGTCGTTGTCACCGAATTTGATTTCGTCGTTGACGACGGTATCGTTTTCGTTGATGACCGGAATCACGCGGTGTTCCAGCAGCGTCAGCAGCGTAGAGCGCGCATTCAGGTAGCGCTCGCGGTCGGACAGGTCGTCGTGCGTGAGCAGCACCTGCGCGCTGCGCAAGCCCTGCTCGCGCAGCTTGGTTTCGTAGATTTGCGCCAGCCCCATCTGGCCGACGGCGGCGGCGGCCTGCAATTCCTTGATCTGGCTGGGGCGCTTGGCCCAGCCCAGGCGCTTCATGCCTTCGGCGATGGCGCCGCTGGAAACCATGACCAGCTCGCGCCCGCCGTGCGCCAGCGCCGCCAGTTGCTGGCACCACTGGCCGATGGCCGTCTCATCCAGCCCGCGCCCTTCGTCGGTGACCAGGCTGGAGCCGACCTTGACCACAATGCGCCGCGCCGCACGTAACGTATCGCTGGCTTGCTGCGGGTCGATTGCGCCGGTCACAGTCTCTCCTAGGTTGACGGGATAAAGCGCGGGTCGATTTCCGCCGGCGCGTCGGCCTGCTGCTGCGCTTGCAGATGGGCGTAAATCGCGCGAATCAGCGGCTCGCACCCTTCGCGGGTAAGGGCGGAGATTTCAAACACCGGCCCTTTCCATTTGAAGCGTTTGACGAAATCCTTGACGCGCGCGGCGCGCGCTTCGGGCGGCAGCATGTCGATCTTGTTGAGCACCAGCCAGCGCGGTTTGGCGTACAGGCCGGGGTCGTATTTTTTCAGCTCGGCCACGATGGCCTGGGCTTGCGCGACCGGATCGGCGCCTTCGTCGAACGGCGCCAGATCGACCACGTGCAGCAGCAAACGCGTGCGCGCCAGGTGCCGCAGAAACTGGTGACCCAGCCCCGCACCTTCGCTGGCGCCTTCGATCAGCCCCGGAATGTCGGCCACCACGAAGCTCTGCTCCGGCCCCACGCGCACCACACCCAGATGCGGGTGCAGCGTGGTGAAGGGGTAATCGGCAATCTTGGGCCGCGCATTGCTCACCGCCGCGATGAAGGTCGATTTGCCCGCGTTGGGCATACCCAGCAAGCCGACATCGGCCAGCACCTTCAGTTCGAGCTTGAGGCTTTTTTTCTCGCCCGGCCAGCCGGGCGTTTTCTGGCGCGGCGCTCGGTTGATGGCGCTTTTGAAGCGCATATTGCCAAAGCCGCCGTCGCCGCCTTTGGCGATCATGATGGTCTGGCCGGGCTGGAGCAGCTCGTACAGCACCTCATCGGTGTCGGCATCGCGGATCAGCGTGCCCACCGGCATCTTGAGCGTGATGTCGGCGCCGGCCGCGCCGAACATGTCCGACCCCATGCCGTGCTGGCCGCGCACGGCCTCGTGGCGGCGCGCGTAACGGTAATCAACCAAAGTGTTCAGATTGACGTCGGCAACCGCATAGACATGGCCGCCGCGTCCGCCGTCGCCGCCGTTGGGGCCGCCGAATTCCTTGTACTTCTCGTGCCGGAACGAGACGCAGCCATTGCCGCCATCGCCCGCGGCAATGTCGATGTAAGCCTCGTCCACGAATTTCATGACCGTTCCTATTCAAGTCTACCGCGTCCAGAAATGCCAAAGCCCCGCGGCGCGCGGGGCTTTGCGGTCGGAACGCGGAAAAGGTTATGCCGCGACCGGCGTCACCATGACGGTGTGCTTGTTGAGCGCGCCCTTGGTGGTGAACGATACCTGTCCATCGACCAGCGCATACAGCGTATGGTCTTTGCCGGTGCCAACATTGGTGCCCGCGTGCAGGCGCGTGCCGCGCTGGCGCACGATGATCGAACCGGCGCTAACCTGCTCGCCGCCATACGCCTTGACGCCCAGCATCTTGGGCTTGGAATCGCGGCCATTGTGTGTGGAGCCGCCGCCTTTTTTGTGTGCCATTTCGAATTACTCCTTGGTGTTTCAGGCCGCAACCGCCGCGATTTCCAGCTCGGTGAACGTCTGGCGGTGCCCTTGATGCTTCTGGTAGTGCTTACGGCGGCGCATCTTGAAGATACGCACCTTGTCGTGCTGGCCGTGGGCAAGCACTTTGGCCGTGACTGTGGCGCCGGACACCAGGGGCGCGCCGACCTTGAGCGCCTCGCCATCACCGATGGCAAGCACTTGATCGAGCACCACTTCCTGTCCTACGTCCGCAGCAATCTGTTCTACCTTGATCTTGTCGCCGGCGGCTACGCGATACTGCTTGCCGCCGGTTTTTATGACTGCGTACATGGAAAATTCCTTAGTGATGAAAACCCTTCCCCCACTCAAAAGTGGCAGCGGGGAAACCTTTTATTATGCCAGAATGCCCCGTCCCGATCATGTCAGAGCGATGGCAAGCATTTATTCCCATCCAGACTGCCTCTCCGGCATGGACTGGCCCCTATAATTTTTTTCGATGCCCGCGCCGATGATGATCCGTCCATGACCGCTCCCGCCAAGCTCTCCTCCAATGCCGCCCTGGATTTGGCCGCTCAAGACATGCGTCAGGTGGATGCCGTCATTGCCAGGCGGCTGGCTTCGGGCGTGTCGCTGGTGGGCGAGGTGGCGCGCTACATCGTGTCGGCGGGCGGCAAGCGCCTGCGGCCCGTGCTGCTGCTGCTCACGTGCGGCGCGCTGGGGTGCGATTCGCCGCAGCGCTTCAATCTGGCCGCCGTGGTGGAATTCATCCACACCGCCACGTTGCTGCATGACGATGTGGTCGATGAATCCACACTGCGACGGGGCCGCGCCACCGCCAATCAGACTTTCGGCAACCCGGCCAGCGTATTGGTGGGGGATTTTCTGTATTCGCGCGCCTTCCAGATGATGGTGGAAACGGGCGTCATGCGGGTGATGGAAATATTGGCCGACGCGACCAACGTGATTGCCGAGGGCGAAGTGCTGCAACTGGTCAACATGCACGACGCCGGCCTGACGCAGCAAGCGTATCTGCAAGTCATCCGCTCCAAGACGGCCAAGCTGTTCGAGGCCAGTTGCCGGCTGGCGGCAGTGCTGGCGGGCAGCCCGCCGACTATCGAAGACGCTTGCGCCGAATACGGCCGCTCGCTGGGCACGGCGTTTCAGATCATCGACGACGTACTCGACTACGACGGTGACGCGCAGGAAATGGGCAAGAACCTGGGCGACGATCTGCGTGAAGGCAAGGCGACGCTGCCGCTGATTCTGGCGATGCAGCGCGGCAGCCCGGACGATGCCACGCTGGTGCGTGCGGCGATCCAAACCGGCGAGGCTCACGCCGAGGCGCTGGCGCGTATCGTGGCTATCGTGCGGCATTCGGGGGCGCTGGAGGGCGCCCGTGCCGTCGCCGCAAGCCAAGCAGAACAGGCGATGAGCGCGGCGCGCTTGTTGCCGGACAACCCGTATACCCACGGTCTGCTAGAATTAACCACTCAGCTTTTGCAGCGCCGCGCTTGATTTGTGACTTTTTGCGTTATTTCAACGTGCGGCCAACGGGGTGTAGCTTAGCCTGGTAGAGCGCTACGTTCGGGACGTAGAGGCCGGAGGTTCGAATCCTCTCACCCCGACCATACACGCCAAGCCCAACCTTTTCCGGTTGGGCTTTTTTATGCCCGCAATACGCAGACGGCATGGAGGCGTTGCCTCCATGCTCAATGTTCAAGCGTTGGTTGAGTCCGCCGCCTGCCGGGCCGATTGCGTCATGTCGATGCCGCGCCGTTCCGGGCTGAACAGGATCAGGACGGCAATGGCCACGCTGACGATGCCGATCACCCACGCCAGGATGGTGGCGTAATCGTTGCCGTGCGCTTCGGCGATCTGCGCCTGGAACACGCCATTACGCGAGGCCAGCAAATTGCCAAGCTGGTACATCAGGCCCGGAAAGGTGGCGCGGATGATGTCGGGCGAAATTTCGTTGAGGTGCACCGGGATCACGCCCCATGCGCCTTGCACCGCGATTTGCATCAGAAACGCGCCCAGCGCCAGCATCACCGGCGTGGTCGAAAACACCCACAGCGGCAACAGGGGCAGCGCGATCAACGCAAAGATGGCAATCGCGTAACGGCGGCCAATTTTTTCCGATAGCAAACCGCAACCCAGCCCGCCAATGATCGCGCCGATGTTCATCACGATGGTAATCAGCGATACCGTATGGGTGCTGAAATGCCGTTGCACCTGCAAAAACGTTGGATACAAATCCTGGCTGCCGTGCGAGAAAGTGTTGAAGCACGCCATCAACACGATGGCATAGATCGACAGCTTGAGATTGGTGCCCAGGGTTTTCGCCAGGCCCGGGCGCTCGGTGCGGTTTTTCAGGGTTTGCCAGGCGGGCGATTCCGGGACGTTGCGCCGGATGTAGAGCACCAGCAACGCGGGCAGCACACCGACGAAGAACATGCCGCGCCAGCCAATCGTATCGAACAGCAGACCATAGACGATGGAGGCGAGCAAAAAGCCCGTGGGGTAGCCAGCCTGGAGCACCCCGGAGACCAGGCCGCGCGAGCGCGGCGGCACGCTTTCCATCGTCAGCGCCGCGCCCACACCCCATTCACCGCCCATCGCCACTCCAAACAGTGCGCGCAGGATCAAGAATACCGTCAGGTTCGGCGAGAAACCGGAGAGCAGTTCGAACAGCGAGAACAAGACGATGTTGATCATCAGCATCGGTCGGCGGCCAAAGCGGTCGGCCAGACGGCCGAAGATCAGCGCGCCGACGGGACGCATGATCAGCGTCAGCATGATCGCGTCGGTCACACTGGAAATGGGCACGCCGAATTGTTTGGCGATGTCCTTGAGCACGAATACCGTCAAGAAGAAGTCGAATGCATCGAGCGTCCAGCCCAGATAGGCAGCGATCGTGATGTGCTTCTGCTCTTTGGTCCAACGGGTAGGGGAGGTCTCCATGACAGTATTGGATATGGATGTTGAAAATGCCGCGCCGGGGCGCGACGGATTGACGGAAAACAAGCTGTCCGTCGGCAGTTCCGTCATTCTGCCAAAACGGTACCGTGAGCGAATCGCCATCACATGGCGGATGGGAAATGAAATAGCTGCGGATCACCCATCGCCAAGACGACGCAGCGTTTCCTCGGCGATGGCCAGACTGGCGGTCAGGCCGGGCGATTCGATGCCCAGCAGGTTCACCAGACCAGGCACGCCGTGTTCAGCCGGCCCGGCGATGGCGAAGTCGGCGGCGGGTTCGTGCGGCCCAGAAATCTTGGGGCGGATGCCCGCGTAGCCCGGCGTCAGCGCGCCATCAGGCAGACCGGGCCAGTAGCGGCGCACGGCGGCGTAAAACACCTCGGCGCAGCGCGGGTCGAGCGTGTAATCCTCGCGGTCTATCCATTCGGTGTCGGGGCCGAAGCGGGCCTGACCGCCCAAATCCAGCGTCAAATGCACGCCCAGCCCGGCATGACCGGGAATGGGGTAGATCAGCCGCGAGAACGGCGCGCGCCCCGGTAGCGTGAAATAGCTGCCTTTGCATAGATAGGCACGGGGAATAGTTGCGGGGGGCAAGCCCTCGATGCGCCGCGCCAGCGCGGGCGCGTGCAGACCTGCGGCGTTGACCAGCACGGCGCATGTCAGCGTCATGGCGGGGTCGCCGCCAAAGCGCGCCTCAAAACCGCCCTGGCTCAGCACGCGAGCCGACAGCAGGGGGGAACGGAAAGCGAACTGCGCGCCGGCGTTTTCGGCGTCGCCCTGATAGGCCAGCATCAGCGCGCGACTATCGACGATGCCGGTGGAAGGTGACAACAGCGCGGCGGCGCAGCGCAAGGCGGGTTCGAGTTCGGCGGCATCGGCAGCAGTCATGGGGCGCAGGTCGTCAACGCCGTTAGCGCGGGCGCGGGCGGCAATGCCATCGAGCAAACCGGCTTCGGCTTGCGATGTCGCCACCAGCAGTTTGCCCAGCCGCCGGTGCGGCACACCGCGCGCCGCGCAATAGGCGTAAAGCAAGAGCCTGCCGCGCACGCACAGACGCGCCTTGAGACTGCCCGCCGGGTAATAAATGCCCGCGTGAATGACTTCGGAATTGCGCGCGCTAATGCCCGTGCCGATACCCGTCTCGGCTTCGGCCACCAGCACCTCGCGGCCTTGCAGGGCCAGCGCGCGCGCCACCGCCAAGCCGACCACGCCGGCTCCGATGACCAAGCAATCAATATCAACAGCCATGTGTTGGATTTCTTGGCAGCCGTGGGGACATCGGAAAATTTTAGCCAGTGGACGTGGCTCTGGCGCGTTGCCATGTCGTGCGGCCAGTGGCTGAGGACGCTGGCGGTTCAGCCTTCAGGCATGGGGGCACAATCGGCCCCATTTGGTTCGGGAACCGCACACACCACATGACCACCACCCATTTCGGCTACGAAACCATCGAGGAGCAGGACAAGGCGCGGCGCGTGCGCGGTGTGTTCGATTCGGTGGCTACCCGCTACGACTTGATGAACGACCTGATGTCGCTGGGCATGCACCGGCTGTGGAAGCGCTATGCGGTGCTGGTTGCCAACGTCCAGCCGGGCTGGCAGGTGCTCGACATCGCCGGCGGCACGGGCGACTTGGCGCTGGCTTTTGCCAAACAGGCCGGCCCCACCGGCACGGTGGTGCACACCGACATCAATGAAGCCATGCTGCGCACCGGGCGCGACCGGCTGATCGACGCGGGCGTGATCCTGCCCACCACGGTGTGCGACGCCGAGCGGCTGCCCTTTGCCGCTGCGCGCTTCGATCTGGTCAGCGTGGCGTTCGGCCTGCGCAACATGACGCACAAGGACGCCGCCTTGCGCGAGATGGCGCGTGTGCTCAAGCCCGGCGGCAAGCTGCTGGTGCTGGAGTTTTCCGAGGTCGCGCCGCCGCTCAAGCGTGCCTATGACCTGTATTCGTTCGGCGTGCTGCCGCGGCTGGGCCGCTGGGTGGCGGGCGACGCGGACAGCTACCGCTATCTGGCTGAATCCATTCGCATGCACCCCAACCAGCAGGCGCTCAAGGGCCTGATGCAGCACAACGGCTTTGCCCACGTCGATGTCCACAACCTGACCGCCGGCGTTGTGGCGCTGCATGTCGGCATCAAATGCGCCTGATGCGGGCGCGGTTTCCATACTTGATTTTCAAACAGTCCAACCCCATGCCTCTCCAGTCCTCTCCCTTCTCTGCGGTTAGCGATGTCCTGAATCAGCTGCGCGACAAGCTGGGCCAAACGCTCAAACCGCCCGCATGGCTGACGCAGGAGGCGCAAAACCGCCTGGTGCTGCTGCTCAACCATGTGCTGATGCAGGAGCCGCAAGCGCAGGCGCGTCTGGCCGGGCAAGCCGGTCGCGTGGTGCGGCTGCAATGGCGGTCGCTGGCGATGCAGTTGCGCGCGACTCCGGCGGGCCTGTGCGAACTGGCGCCCGATGCTGCGCACGACCTGCTGCTGACTCTGGTCGATGACTCGCCGCTGGCGCTGGCCGGCGGCGCGCTGCGCGGTCAGCGCCCCGCCGTGCGCATCGAAGGCGACGTGCAGCTGGCGGGCGATATCAACTGGCTGGTGGATAACCTGCGCTGGGACATGGAAGACGATCTGGCGCGCGTGGTGGGCGGCCCGGCGGCGCACCAGATTGCGCGCATCGGGCGCGGCGTGGCCGATGCGGTGCAGCGTTTTGCAGCGGGCCGGTCCGCGGGTCAGAGCGCGGACGCGGCGCAGCGAACAGCGGATCGGACATTCACCACCGGCCCCGGCCAGCCCGATCAACCCAACCCGCCCAAGGCCGGGCTATGAAACGCCTGCTGCGCGCCGCCGCCCTTGTCTGGATCGCGCTGCGCTACGGTCTGGACGAACTGGTGTTGACCAGTTTCCAGCACCGCAGCCTGCGCGCGTTGGCGCGGCTAGCCGCGATCGGGCGCAACCTCTCCGCGCCGCGCGGCCAGCGGCTGCGCGAGGCGTTGGAACGCCTGGGGCCGATCTTCGTCAAATTCGGTCAGGTGCTCTCCACCCGGCGCGACCTGCTGCCGCCCGATCTGGCCGAAGAACTGGCCAAGCTGCAAGACCGCGTGCCGCCGTTTCCAGGGGAGGTGGCCGTTGCCACCATCGAGCGCGCGTTCAAAAAGCCGGTGGATGAATTGTTCCTGACATTCGAGCGCGAGCCGGTCGCCAGCGCCTCCATTGCGCAGGTGCACTTTGCCACGGTGCGTGACGAGCAAGGCCGCGTGCGCGATGCGGCGGTGAAAGTGCTGCGCCCCGGTATGCTCAAGGTGATTGAGCAAGACTTGGACCTGATTCGCTCGATGGCCGCCTGGATTGAACGCCTGTCCGCCGACGGCAAGCGCTTGAAGCCCCGCGAAGTGGTCGCCGAGTTCGACAAGTATTTGCACGACGAACTGGACCTGATGCGCGAAGCGGCCAGCGCCGCGCAACTGCGCCGCAACACGGCGGGGTTGAATCTGGTGCTGATCCCCGAAGTGTTCTGGTCGCTGTGCCATACCGACGTGATGGTGATGGAGCGCATGTATGGCATCCCGATAGGCCGCACGGACGAGTTGCGCGCGGCGGGCGTGGACTTCAAGCGCCTTGCGCGCGATGGCGTCACGCTGTTTTTCACGCAGGTGTTCCGCGACGGTTTTTTCCATGCCGACATGCACCCCGGCAACATCATGGTCAGCACCGCGCCGGAAACCTTTGGGCGCTACATCGCGCTGGACTTCGGCATCGTGGGCACGCTCACGCAATACGACAAGGAATACCTGGCGCAGAACTTCACGGCCTTCTTCCGGCGCGACTACAAGCGCGTGGCCGAGCTGCACATCGAAAGCGGCTGGGTGCCCAAGGACACGCGCGTCGATGAACTCGAATCGGCCGTGCGCAGCGTGTGCGAACCGTACTTCGACCGTCCGCTCAAGCAAATCTCGCTGGGCATGGTGCTCATGCGCCTGTTTCAGGCTTCGCGGCGTTTTCATGTCGAAATCCAGCCGCAACTGGTGCTATTGCAAAAAACGCTGCTCAACATCGAAGGGCTGGGCCGTATGCTCGACCCCGACCTGGATTTATGGCACACCGCCAAGCCGTTTCTGGAACGCTGGATGCGCGAACAGATCGGTCCGCGGCGGCTGTTGCAGGGCTTCAAGGAGCAGGCGCCGTATTACGCCAAGCTGCTGCCCGACCTGCCGCGTCTGTTGCATGGGTACTTGTCGCAGCGTCCATCGGAAGACCTGGCGCGCGCCGTGGCCGCGTTGGCCGACGAGCAACGCCGCACGCGCCGGCTGGTCAGGCAATTGATCGTCGGGCTGCTGCTGTGCTTTGCGCTAGGCGTGCTGGCGGCGCTGATTCTCGGACGCCTGTGGCTGAGGCATCGACTGGCGCGCTAAGCCAATCCTACGGGCGCCAACGCCGGATGCTCAACCGGCATCCACTGGCTGGGCCTCGTTGAATAACGCCCAGACGGCGACGAATAGCGCGGCGATGGTGGGGCCGATGACGAAGCCGTTGATGCCGAACAGGCTCATGCCGCCCAGTGTGGAGATCAGCACCAGATAGTCGGGCAGGCGGGTGTTCTTGCCGACCAGCAACGGGCGCAGCAGGCTATCGACCAGGCTGATGACCACGCCGCCCCAGAACAGCAATGCCAGCCCTTTCCAGGTCGATCCGGTGGCCAGCAGATAAAGGGTCACCGGCGCCCACACCAGCGCCGTGCCGACTGCGGGCACCAGCGACAGGAACGCCATCACCACGCCCCAGAACAGTGCGCCCTGGATGCCCAACACGGCGAACGCGATGCCGCCCAGCGTACCCTGCGCT